>CAYNZM010000065.1:0-9633 GCA_964401725.1 uncultured Oscillospiraceae bacterium | reverse complement strand
CCTCCTCCAACTTCTGGAGGCGCTTGACGTAGTTTTCGATGTTCTCGCGGCGGGCACCGGGGCGTCCGGCGGAGATGGCGTCGGCGGCCTGGACGAGACACGCGACCACGGTCTGGGGCTCCACGTCGTTGTGGTGAGCGGCGATGGCGTGGATGACGGCCTCGGATTCCTTATATTTCTTTGCGATGTCCACGCCGATGGTGACATGGCTTCCCTCGACCTCGTGGTCGATGGACTTGCCGATGTCGTGGAGAAGACCCGCGCGTTTCGCGGTGGCCACGTCCTCCCCCAGCTCCGCGGCGAGAAGCCCCGCGATGTGGGCAACCTCGATGGAGTGGTTCAGGACGTTCTGGCCGTAGGATGTGCGGTATTTCTGACGGCCGAGGAGCTTGATGAGCTCGGGGTGCAGGCCGTGGACGCCGGTCTCGAAGACGGCACGTTCACCCTCGGCTTTGATGGTGTTGTTGACTTCCTTCTGGGCCTTTGCCACCATCTCCTCGATGCGGGCGGGATGGATGCGTCCATCGGCGATGAGCTTTTCCAGGGCGAGGCGGGCCACCTCGCGGCGCACGGGATCGAAGCTGGAAACGGTGATGGCCTCGGGGGTGTCGTCGATGATAAGGTCGACGCCGGTAAGGGTCTCGATGGAGCGGATGTTCCGTCCCTCGCGGCCGATGATGCGGCCCTTCATCTCGTCATTCGGCAGGCTGACGACAGAGACCGTGACCTCGCTGGCGTGGTCCGCGGCGCAGCGCTGGATGGCGAGGGTGATGATCTCCTTCGCCCGTTCCTCGGCCTCGTCCTTGTACTGCTGTTCGATCTCCCGGAGCTTGACGGCCTGTTCGTGGGTGACCTCGCTGGCCAGGGAGTCGATGAGCAGGGCCTTCGCCTCCTCGGCGGAATAGCCGGAGATGCGCTCCAGGACCTCAAGCTGGGAATTTTTGAGCTTCTGGACCTCCTCCTGCTGGGCCTCGACCTCCGCGATCTTCTGCGTGAGAAGCTCGTTTTTTCGGTCGATGGCGTCGGTCTTTTTGTCGAGATGTTCTTCTTTCTGCTGGAGCCGGTGCTCCTGCTTGGAGAGCTCCGCGCGTCTCTCCTTGACCTCCCGCTCGTATTCGGAGCGGTTTTTGTGTATTTCTTCTTTTGCCTCGAGAAGAGCTTCGCGTTTTTTGCTCTCCGCGGATTTGATGGCGTCGTTCAGAATGCGTTTTGCCTCATCCTCGGCGGAACCGATCTCCCGCTCACTCACGTTCTTCCGATACAGGAAGCCCGCGGCGGCGCCGCCCGCCAGGCTGACGACGATGAGGACCAGGGTTAACCAAATCGGCATCAAAAGGATACACACCTCCTATTCTGTTTTTGGAATGACACGGGGGACATCAAGCGTCCGTCCCGAAAAAGCGATGGCGCAACAGCACGCACACCTACCCACGATATGCATACTGTAACTAATCAATTTTAATTCCTAGTTACGATCCTGTCAAGCAAAAATTTTCCAGACCGGAGCTTGCCGCCGCCCCAGCACCCAGAAGGCCACCGCGCTGGCCGCGGCGACATTCAGGCTGTCCACCCCGTGAGCCATGGGGATGCGGACGGTGTGGTCGCAGGCGGCGATGGTTTCGTCGGCAAGGCCCGTTCCCTCCGTGCCCAGGACCACCGCGAGCCGCTCCGCGTTTACGAGCCGGGGATCGTCCACGGAAAGCGAGTTCTCCCGCAGGGCCATGGCCGCGCTCCGAAATCCCATCGCCCGCAGGCGGGCAAGACCCGGACCGGGCCAGTCTGCGGCGTCGGCGGAGATATACGCCCAGGGCACCTGGAACACCGTCCCCATGCTCACCCGGACGCAGCGGCGGTACAGCGGGTCCGTGCCCGCCGGGGTCAGGAGCACCGCGTCCATGCCGAGAGCCGCGGCGCTGCGGAAGATCGCCCCGAGGTTCGTGGGGTTCATCACGTCCTCCACCACCGCGATGCGTTTGGCGTTTTCGCAGACCGCCTCCATGGACGCGAGGGGCTTTCGCTTCATGGCGCACAGTACGCCCCGGGTGAGGGGAAATCCCGTCAGCTCTTTTAGGACCGGCAGCTCCGCCGTGAACACCGGCACGTCTCCGCACCGGGCGACGACCTCCGCCGCCTGGCCTGTGATGTGCTTTCGCTCCATGAGCAGGCTCACGGGCTCGTATCCCCCGTCCAGGGCCCGGAGGATGACGTTCGGGCTCTCCGCGATGAAGAGCCGGTCGGCAAGGCCGTGGCCGGAGCGAAGCTGGTTTTCCGTCAGGCGGGCATAGATAGCGAGCCGGGGGTCGGCGAAGCCGGTGATCTCGATGACGTTGGGCATGGACGTTCCTCTTTTCGCGTCGTTTGGCGCTATTATACAGTTTTTTCGCCGGGAACGGAAGCATTTTCCGTGGAAATATCGGTTGACACGGCGAGCTTTAATGCGTTAAAGTAAGAGGATCACAGGAAAAGGAGACGCGCCATGAACCTCGAATTTAGCCGCAAGCTGACCATCCCCATGGAGGTCAAGAAGATGTACCCCTTAACGGAGGACATGGCCTGCGTTTTTTCCCGGCGGGACCGGGAGCTGAAGGCTATTTTGTCCGGGGCGGACGACCGGCTGCTGCTCATCATCGGACCCTGCTCCGCCGACCGGCTCGACAGCGTCCTCGATTACATGACCCGGCTGCGGGAGGTCCAGGAGAAGGTCCGGGACCGCATCTTCATCGTCCCCCGGTGCTATACGAACAAGCCCCGCACCACCGGCAGGGGGTACAAGGGCCTTTTGCACCAGCCGGACCCGGAGGATAAGCCCGACATGTTCAAGGGCATCATAGCCATCCGGGAGATGCACATGAGCATCCTCCGTCAGACGGGCTTCACCTGCGCGGACGAGATGCTATACACCGAAAATTACAAATATCTCGACGACGTGCTGGCCTACGTCGCCGTGGGCGCGAGGTCCGTGGAGAACCAGCAGCACCGCCTGACCGCCAGCGGCATCGACGTGCCCGTGGGCATGAAAAACCCCACCTCCGGGGACTTTTCCGTCATGATGAACGCCATCACCGCCGCCCAGGGACGGCATACCTTCATCTATCGCAACTGGGAGGTCCACTCCCAGGGCAACCCCTACGCCCACGCCATCCTGCGGGGGTATGTGAATAAGCACGGGCAGACCCATCCGAACTACCACTTCGAGGACCTTCTGCTGGTCAGCGACCTCTACGCCCAGCAGCCCGAGCTTCAGAACCCCGCCATCGTGGTGGACGCGAACCACTCGAACTCCGGCAAGCAGTACTACGAGCAGATCCGCATCTGCAAGGAGATCCTCCACAACCGCCGCCTGCATGACGGCGTCCGAAACATCGTGAAGGGCCTCATGGTGGAGAGCTATCTCGTGGACGGCTGCCAGCCCGTGGGCGGCGGGGTATACGGACAGTCCATCACGGACCCCTGTCTGGGCTGGGAGAAGACCGAGCGTCTCATCCTCGACCTGGCGGACATGGCGTGACAAAAACCCCGCCGTTCACACCCGGCGGGGCAGGCGTCCCGGCTCTTATGTCGGGGCGTCTTTTTGATATTCGAGGATGTCTCCCGGCGTGCAGTCCAGCGCCTCGCAGATCGCCGCGAGGGTGGAAAAGCGGATGGCGGTGACCCGGTTGTTTTTGATTTTGGAGAGATTGACGTTCGAGATGCCCACGCGCTCGGCCAGCTCGTTTAACGACATCTTCCTCTCCACCATCATGCGGTCGAGCCGCAGTACGATCTGTCCCATGATCTCCTCCTCAGATTAATCCCTCGGCGTCCTGCTCAAGCTGCGCGCCGTAGGTGAAGGCCTGGGTCAGCCAGAGGACGAGAAGGCCCATGAGAAAGCCGCGCAGGTCCACGCTGGTCTCGGGAAAGTCCGGGCCGACGACGATCCAGCCGACGATGCTCATGACAAGCTCGACGATGGGGACTGCGACGGCAAAGATACCGATCTCCCGCAGCATGCGCACCACGTCCGACTGGAAGGGCGTCGCTCCCCGGGCAAACCAGGTCTCTCCCTCGGAGGTCCTGATGATGAGATAGACGTTGCGGAACACCATCGCCATCAGGCCGAGGATAAGGATGCCCGCGAAGGCGAACACCGCCATCGCCGGGATGCTGAGCTCTCCCGCGGCGTTCGTCAGAGTGAAGTGGAAGCCGTAGAGCACATCCTCCCCGCCGAGATCGCCGGCGATCAGCTTGACGGCCTGCTCCTTGGCGACCAGGCAGCAGGCGAACAGGACCGCCATGATGCCAGCGCCGACCCAGTGGCAGATCTCCAGGATGCGGGCCAGGATCCTCGTTGCTTTGTTCAGTGCTTTCATGTTGAACCCTCCGTGATCGTTTTTTTGGATGACTGAAGTATAGCACGGAGAATAATGTTTGTCAATACGATTTTATCGTAATACATTAAAGATATTGCGATACACGATAAATCCGCCGGGGTGTATCACTCCGACGGATGGTTTTGTTCAGGAGAGCATCGCGGCAAAGCGGTTCAGGAAGGCCGCGAGCTGCGCTCGGGTGACGCTGCCCTCCGGCGAGAGGCTCACGACGCCGGTGCTGCTTGCCACGCCCTTCTGCAGGCCGGAGCCCACGCTCCAGGCCATGGCGGTCTTGGCCCAGGAGCCGACGCTGCCGCTGTCGGAAAACGCCGTGAGATCGGCGGCGGCGGAGACATCCATCCCCGTGGCGGCGGCGTAGCGGTACAGGATCGTCATAAACTCCTGCCGCGTGACGGTGCGGCTGGGGCGGAAGCTGCCGTCCGTGTAGCCTGTGACGACGCCGTTCTCCCCGGCCCAGGCCACGGCGTCGGCGTACCATGTGCCGGATTTTACGTCCGTGTAGGCCGAAGCGTTTTCCGGCGTCGGCGATCCCGCGAGACGCCACAGCACCGTGACCACCTGGGCCCGGGATGCCTCCGCGGCGGGATCGTAGGTCGTGGCGGTCTTGCCCTCCACGAGGTACGCAAGCCACGCCGAACGCACGTCGTCGTAGTACCACGCGCCGGATTTTACGTCGGTGAAGGGGAACACCGCCTCCACATCGTCCGTGAAGGCCTTGATGCGGACGTTGGGTTCGTTTTTGAGGTCGTAGCAGTCCAGCCAGCGGTCCCCGTCCAGGGAGACGAAGCTCTGGCCCGCCTCGGACTCGTTCGCGGCGTACCAGTTGGAGCTGGTGGCGCAGGAGGGAACGAACAGGGAGTCATCCGACGCTCTTCCGATGCGGAACACCACGGCAAATCGCTCTCCCTCCGCGAGAGGAACGCTCTCCGGCAGGGGGACGGTGTGGTAGCCCGCGTACTCAAAGGTGCCGGAGACCTCCGCCGCCAGGGTGCCGGAGGCGGGATCGTCGGCATCCACGCCGGTGTATACCTGCGCGGTATAGCTCACGCCGGGGCGGTAGGTGTAGGTGGAAACGGCCCGAAGGGATTCCGTGCCCCGGGCGGAGGCGTTGCCGGAGGCGGTGAAGACGTTCGCGTACCAGCGCAGGGTGTCGCCGTCCGCGTCCAGGGTGGAGATGCCCCGGCCGTCCACGGCATCGTTCACATAGCCAAGGACCGCCGCGCCGTCGTATTCGTAGTTGTGGTCGAAGTTATCCTTCGAAGCGAAATCAAACACCGTGACCCGCCCGGAGATGGCGCCGCCGGTCCGGGCCGCGGCGGAGGCGTCGTAGTAGGAGACCCAGAAATACCCGTCGCCGCCGGACCAGGCATCCCCCTGGGAGTTGCGGCAGAGCCATGCGCCGTTGCCGGGAGGCACCGCTCCGGCCTCGGAATAGCCGAAGTTCTCCGCGGGATAGGCGTCGTCCCAGCCCACCACCACGACCTCGTGGTTCGTGGTGCGGGTCGTGTTCTGGTAGTAGCAGACGGTGAAATCCTCCCCGTCGCCGTCGGCGGAAAGGGCCTCGGTCCAGGCCGCGCCATCCAGCAGGACGGCATCTTCCGCTTCGTCGGAGGCATCCTCCTCCGGGGAAAGCTCCTCCGTCTCCGGGACCGGCGTTTCCTCCGGGGAAAGCTCCGCGTCAGTGATAGGATCCTCCATGGGGGCGTCGGGGTCCACCGGGTCGGGATCGACGGTCGGTTCTGTCGGCGCGGATGGCTCCACGGTCTGGGCAGAGGGCGAGCCGGCGAAGAGATAGCCCGGGGACATATACAGGCACAGCACCGCGCCGCCGTAGGTGCGGATACTGTCCTGCAGGGCCGAACGTCCGTCGGCGGTGGAGATATCCAGAACGTAGGTGTTCTCAAGATGCAGCTCGTCGGCATAGGCGTAGGCGGCGTCCAGGCTGTCCGCCGTGGTCAGACCGCTGTAGGGGGAATTCGTGGCAGTTTCGTCTGCCGCCCCGTGCCAGCTTGCCAGGGTCATGGTGGCGATGACGGGGTTGCCTCCCGTCCGCATCCAAAAAGAGGGGTTGATGTTGTTATCCCCGGTGGAATTCCCCAGGGGGTCCGCCGCCCCATGGGCGAAGAAATAGATGAGGTGCCGCTCGCTCAGATCCGCGGCCGCGGAGTTCGTCGTCAGCAGGCCGCTTTTGAGGCCCTGCAGCTCCGCCGCGGCGATGGCAGCCATGGCCCAGCAGGTGTTCCAGGCCCCCTGGTTCCGCACCGGGGTCAGATAGCCCATGCCCCGGGGATCATACGCGGTGGGAGCGCTCGTCGTGACAGCGGCCATGGCAGGCTCCTGGGCTTCAAGGAACATGTCCACCGAGTCCGAGGAGAAAAACTCCCCCTCCGGGTCCGGCTGCGGTTCCGATGCCGGTTTCGGCTCGGAGGCAGTGACCGCCTCCTGGACGGCGACATCACCCGTGGACGAAGCCTCCCCCAGGAGAAACAGCTCCTCCGGCGCAGGGGCTTCGCCACCTTCCGCCAGGGCCGTCATGCCGCCCAGCAGCATCGCCGCCAAAATAAGGGCAGTCACTCGCTTTGCTTTCATAATTCTTCGGCTCCATGATGAAGACATGATTGTAACTAGATTGTAACATATTGAAACTATTCTGTCAACATCTCCCCCGAGACATTGCAATGCCCCGGCGGCTGTGGTATGATCGGAGCGACCGCACAGGAAGGTGGATTCGTATGTTCCTCAAAACCGCGCGATGGCTGACGGACAAATACATACTGGCGATGCTGGGGGTTTTCCCACTGTATGTGGGCTTCCAGGAGCACGCCTACACCGGCATCACCGGGGCAAAGCACGACTTTTTCGTATACGTCACGGGGGCGTGGCTGGCGGCGCTGGCGGTACTGCTGGTGCTGGCGGCGATCCGGCGGGAGAAGATGAGCTTCGGGCCCCGTCCGGCCCATTATTCCCTCGCCCTGTTCCTGCTCATCGGCGGTCTGTCTGCGGCGGCCTCGGAGTACGGCCTCGAGATCTGCCTTTTCGGCGGCAACCGATACGACGGGTACTTCACCACGGCGCTGTATGTGGGCATCTTTTTCGGCGTGTCGGCGTTTGCCGCGCCCCGGCGGCGATACGCCTGGGCCATCGGCCTGTCCGCGGCGGTGTGCTGCGTCATCGCGGCGCTGCAGCTGGGCGGACTGGACCCGTTTCATTTATACCCCGAGGGTCTGAACTATTACGACAAATACGAGGCGCTGAACGCCCCGTTTCTCGGCACCATCGGAAACAGCGGCCTCGTGGCGGCGTATTTATGCCTCGCCGCGCCGATGCTGATCGTGTTCGCGGTACTGTCGGATCGGACGGAGGACACCTTCCTCCTGCTGCCCGGCGCTCTGAGCCTCGGCATCCTGGCCCTGTGCGACGTGGACGCGGGAATCCTCGCCGTGGCAGGCTGCATCCTCGTTACGGTGCCTATGGTCCTGCGGAACCGAAAAGCCTCCTGCATCGCCGCGGGGGTCTCCGGCGGGCTGACCCTCGCCGGTCTCGGCGGATTGTATTTCTGGCCGGGGACCTCCGGGACACTGTGGGAGCTGTCCCGGGTCCTGCATGGGGAGCTGTCGGACGAATTCGGCTCCCACCGGGGTCAGATCTGGAAGGCGGCATGGAAGCTCTTTCTCGAAACGCCCTGGCTCGGCAGCGGTCCGGGGACGGCCTCGGAGCGCTTCGACATCCACTGGAGCCGCTACATCGAGGCCCTGGGCCGGGAGCGGAACGTGGCGGTCAGCAACACCCACAACGTCTACCTGGGCTACCTCGTAACGACGGGCATCTTCGGCGGCCTGAGCTACCTTGCCGCGGCGGCGTGTTCCATCGCGACCTGGTTCCGGCGTCGGAACACCGGCGCGCTGTACCCCGCCCTGGGCAGTGCCTTATTTTGCTACATGATCCAGGACTTTTTCGGCATCGGACTCTGCCTCACCGCGCCGATGCTGTGGGTCATTTGGGGCCTTCTGGAAACGCCGGAGGGGCCATGACTTTCCCACCGGACCGGTATAGGCTTCAGACAGGAAATAGAAGCATCACGCGGAACAGACGGCTGATCCAGCTGCTCCGCGTGATTTAATACTCAATACTCAATAAAGCTGACAACATCGCAACGATGATGCCAAATTCTTTACTCCATGGTGTTTCACCAATACCACTGGAACCAAATTCTACTACCAAAGCTGATTACCATGAATGAGCAGGAAAAGAAACTGCTTCAGGCCAAACACAGATACGAGGAAGCCCAGGCGCGGGACCGGGTGAAAGAACGCAAAGCCCGGACGCGGAGGCTGATCCAGAAGGGCGCGATCCTGGAGAAGACGATGCCGCAGACGAACGATATGGACCTGGAGACATTGGAAAACTACCTCTATGGTCTTACGAAACAGAACACTTGATCTTATGGGCTTCGGGAAACCGGAGCCCACTCCTTTTTCCCTGATAAGGGCGCGCTTACTCACCACCGGGCCGTTGGCCCGGTGGTGGTATCCCGACCATAGGTCGGGACCGGCGCTCCTGCGGAGGGCTCGGACGATGCCGCAAGCCGTCATCGTCCGCACAGTCAGCGGTTCTGTCTGCGACAGAGGGGGCATCATCCTTCCGAGCCTGATGTCCCCCGGCATGGTGCGCCATGCTCCGCTGACTGTCATCGCAAATATGCCACCGGCATGTTTGCGATCTCCTGCGGGAGGACGAGGGATAAGGAAACGAACGGAGGGATTTCTATATAGCGATCTATCATCTTGAAGCGAAGGTCATAAGCCGGGGCGTTGGCCGCTCGGCAGTCGCGGCCTCTGCTTACATGAACTGCGCGGAAATGACCAACGAATATGATGGTGTCCATCGCAGGGCTGACCGAGGAGATCGAAGAACTGCGCTCGCAGAAGAACCGCATCCTGGCCCGCGCCAAGTGCAAGGACGACAGGGACATGAAGAGCTTTGCCGACAAACTGGATCAGGTGAAACGTGAATACAACGGCCTCATTGCACGCAAAACCGCCCTGACCGTAGAGCGGCAGGACGGCATAACGCAATATGAGGATGTGTATGAGCGTATCCAGCCGGGCGACGAGGATGCGGTCAAGGCCGAACGCCAGCGAATCAGGACAGAGGCTGAAAGCAGGATTTCGGAAACCGTTTCCAAAATCTATGGAAAAGCCTCCGACTCGAAGCTCCTGTCCGATGCCACAAAGGAAACTGACCTCGATCTGGCGTTTGATCG
>CAYNZM010000064.1:0-10861 GCA_964401725.1 uncultured Oscillospiraceae bacterium | reverse complement strand
AGGACGACGGCGGTCAGAAAGACCTCGGTGAGAAGAAGCAGTATCGTAAGAGCAATGGTCATGACAGTTCATCCTTTTTCCTAAAATCGCAAAAAACAATATACCATACTTATCCCCGTAACGCAAGCGTTTTTTTCGCAAAAATAGAGAGATCAAAAAACCACGGCCCATCCGCGTCGGTTTTGTTTGCCATGGCGCGGAAAATCCGATATAATACGAGGCATCCGACAGGGAGGGAGTGAATAGGATGCCCAAGGAGCTGGAACCCTGGCAGCGGGTGGAGCAGAGCATCTCCAAAAAGTTCCGCCGATCCATCTGGGGACCGTTTATTACGGCGGTGAAGCGTTATGAGCTCATCGAGGAAAACGACCGGATCGCGGTGTGCATCTCCGGCGGGAAGGACTCCATGCTGCTGGCAAAGCTCATGCAGATGCTCCAGCGGCATTCCGACGTGCCCTTCGAGCTTTCATTTCTCGTCATGGACCCGGGCTACAGCGAGGCAAACCGCCGGAAGATCGAGGAAAATGCCGATCTTCTGCAGGTGCCCGTCACCATCCGGGAGTCGGAGATATTCTCCGTGGCGAACGCCGCGGAGGGTTCGCCCTGCTATCTCTGCGCGCGGATGCGCCGGGGGCATCTCTACAGCTACGCCCGGGAGCTTGGCTGCGATAAAATCGCCCTGGGACACCACTTCAGCGACGTCATCGAGACGACGGTCATGAGCATGTTCTACGGCGGGCAGCTCCAGGCCATGCTGCCGAAGCTGCACAGCACGAATTTCGACGGCATGACGCTGATCCGGCCCCTGTACTGCGTCCACGAGGACGACATCATCGCCTGGAAGCGGTACAATGACCTGGATTTCCTGCAATGCGCCTGCCGGTTCACGGAGGAACTGGGCAGCGGCTTTCCCTTGGAAAACGGCGGCAAGCGCCAGGAGATCAAAGAGCTCATCCGGGAGCTGAAAAAGCAAAACCCCAACATCGAAAAAAGCATCTTCCGCAGCCTGCACAACCTGGCCCTGGACACCTTTCCGGGGTACAAATCCGAGGGGATGGAGCACAGCTTCCTGGAACGCTTCGAGGAAAAACGCTAGCCGGGCTTTCCCCTGATGTCCGCCGACACCGGGCAATTCAAATCCCGCAGTTTCTGTATCAACGCCAGGACCTGCGGGGGTTTGATATATAGAATAATATATACTGAATATTCGATTTTTGTATTGGCGATTTGCGGGACAATGTGATACAAAAAGTGTGGAGGGGAATTGGAAATTACCCGCGTCACCGCTGGGGAAGCTGCGTGGAGTAGCTTTGGGCGATCTCCTGCTCCTGGTGGAAGAACTGGTGGACGATCTCGTAAAACTGCAGCGCGGTTTTGGAGAGATGGGTCCCGGTCCGGCGGATCATGCCCAGCCGTGCCGCGGGGAGGTCCTCCCGGATGCGCAGGCAGGTCATGTTCAGCTCCGGGTCCTCGTGGATCAGCTTGAGATAGTTGGACAGCGGCGCGATGGACAGGGCTCCTCCCTTGGTGATCATGCTGATCTCCACCCGCTTATCGTCGCATTCGTAGAAAATCTCCGGCCGGAAACGGCGGCTGCGGGAGAGCTCCTGGATGAGCTCGCCGTCGTCCCGGGACAGGTTGCAGACGAGCCGCTGGCCCGTCAGGTCCTTCAGAGAGACGATCTCCCGGGAGGCGAGGGGCTGGTCCTTCGCCACCTGCACGATCCGCTCGCAGTTGTCGATCTCCATGTACTCGAGACCGGCGGCGGAGGGGATGCCGAAGACGAAGCCGAAATCCGCCTCGGCGTTCAGCACCTTCCCGGCGATCTCGCTGTTGCGGCAGTTGAACTGGCGGAAGGATACGTCGGGATGGTCCGGCAGGAAATCCTGCAGCAGGTCCCCGATGAGGTCCACGATCACGCTGGCCACCCGTACCTGCTCGTTGGCGTGGCTGCCGGATTCCCGGGCGGAGGCGATGGCCTTGTCCAGCTCCTCCAGGATGTCGTCCACATAGGCGAGAAACAGCTTGCCCGTGGCGGTGAGCTTGATTTTTCCCTTGCGCCGCTCGAAGAGAGCCACCCCCAGGTCCTCCTCCAGCCGCTTGATGCTGACGGAGAGATTGGGCTGAGCCACGTACAGCAGCTCGGAGGCCCGGGTGATGTTCTCCAGGCGGGCGATGGTCTGGAAATACTGCAGCTGTAAAATATCCATGGCATACCTCCCGGGATTTCTCCCATTTTGCCCATACTATCATGCATCGCTCCAAAATGAAAGCGAAAAAAACAAGAACTTTATATAAAATAACATATACCAAAACCGCACCAAAGGAGAAAAGCAATGTTTAACGAGTTCCAAGGAAAGACCCTGTTCGTCACCGGCGCCGCCTCCGGCATGGGCCGGGCCGTGGCCGTGCGCTTTGGCAGTTTGGGCTGCAATGTGGCGGTGGCCGCCCGCCGTCCCGACGCCGCCGCCGAGACCGTCCGCCTCGTGGAGGAGGCCGGCGGCAAGGCCGTGTTCGTGGCCTGCGACGTGGCGGACGAAGCCTCCGTCCGGGCGGCCATCGGGAAGACCGTGGAGACCTTCGGCTTCCTGGACTTCGCCTTCAATAACGCCGGCTGCGGGGCGGACGGCGTCCACATCCCCTTCGTGCCTCTGACCGAGGTCACCGAGAGCGACTGGCTCAAGGTCATCGCCACGAACCTCACGGGCATGTTCCACTGCCTGAAGTACGAACTCATCCAGATGAACAAGCAGGGCTCCGGCGCCATCGTCAACACCGCCTCCATCGGCGGCCTCAAAATGGCCCCCGGCTTCGGAGCCTACGGCCCCTCCAAGGCCGGCGTCATCGCCGTCACCCAGACCGCCGCGGTGGAGAACGCCCGGGCCGGCATCCGAGTGAACGTGATCTGCCCCGGTCCCACGGACGGCACGAACCTCATGGCCGACAGCAAGGCCTCCGGCGCTCAGGACACCGCCTTCCTCATGGAGCACGTGATCCCCATGGGAAAGCTGGGCACCACCGCGGACATTGCCGACGCCGTCGCCTTCCTCTGCTCCGACATGGCGGGCCACATCACCGGCTGCGCCCTTCCGGTCTGCGGCGGCATGCAGATGTAATCGTCTTTCCGGCCAAAATCGCGCCATGCATCGTTGGCTTCCTTGACCATATATGTCCATTATGCTCTGCGGAGGCCGCCTCGCCTGACACGATTTTTGCTCGGAAATCCACCGTATAAGCTCCCATCGAGAAAGGAACGATGCGCTATGATAAAGAATGATCTCTATCCCCACGTATTCCAGCCGCTGAAGCTTCGCGGCGTCACCCTGAAAAACCGTCTGGAGTATTCTCCCACCGTGGTGCTCAAGTGCAGCCCCGAGGGGGACGTCACCCAGGAGATGCTGGACTATGTCGCCTGGCAGGCGGACACCGGCGTGGGCTATCTCACCATCGGCAACACCCCCGTGGTCCACAGCGATTCTTCCGCCTGGACCTGCGAGCTGAACGTTACCCAGGACCGCTGCATCCACGGCATCGAGCAGATGGTCCGCATCGCCCGGGAGCATGGCGCGGAGATGAGCATCGAGCTGGCCCACGCCGGCCGCGGCTCCAGCCACGACCCCAAGGTCCCGGCCCTGGCCCCTTCGGACGTGCCTCTGAACGGCGGTCCCCTCGGGTATATCAAGCCCATGAACCGGGAGGATATGGACTTCATCAAGCACCGGTTCGTGGACTGCGCCATCCGCTGCCAGAAAGCGGGTCTGCGGATCCTCATGATCCACTGCGCTCACAACAACCTCCTGGCCCAGTTCATCTCTCCGGCCTCCAACCACCGGACGGACGAGTACGGCGGAAGCTTGGAAAACCGTATGCGCTATCCCCTGGAGGTGCTCCAGGCGGTCCGGGAGGCCGTGCCAAACATGGTCATCGAGTGCCGCGTCTCCGCCCAGGAGGACACCCCCGACGGTCTGCAATTGGAGGAATCCCTGCGGTTCATGGAGCGGGCCCAGGAATTCGTGGACATCATCCATGTCTCCCGGGGCAACATTTTCTTTAACTACGGCTCCACCTTCACGATCCCGACGTATTTCAAGGGCCGCCGGCTCAACGTGGCCTTCGCCGCCGAGGCGAAAAAGCGTCTGCACATCCCCGTGGCCGTGGTGGGCAACATCACCTCTCTTGCCGAGGCGGAGGACATCATCGGCTCCGGCAAGGCGGACATCGTGGTCATGGCCAAGGCCTACATGGCGGACAACGACATCATCCACAAGTCCGTCCGGGGCCACGCCGAGGACGTCCGACCCTGCACCCGCTGCGACTGGTGCGGCAATGCCAACAACTACGGTACCTCCATGCGCTGCGCCATCAACCCCATGCTGGGCAAGCATATCGACCTCGCGAGCCTCGCGAAGTCGAAGAAGAAGGTCATGGTCATCGGCGGCGGCGCGGCCGGTATGACCGCGGCCCAGACCTGCGCCAAGATGGGCCACGACGTGACCCTGTATGAGATGTCCGACAAGCTGGGCGGTCTTCTGAACATCGCCTCCGCCGCGGGCTTCAAGGAATACATGCGTCTGTATCTCCAGTGGACCATCCGGGAGACGGAAAAATGCGGCTGCAAGATCGTCTATAACACGGAGGTCACCCTGGACCTGGTGGAGAAGGAGGACCCGGACGCCATCATCGTGTCCACGGGCTCCAACTTTGCCCATCCGCCCATCCCCGGCATCGACGGACCCAAGGTGGTCCCCGTCCGGGATTATGAGCTGCACACGAAGCCCGTGGGCCAGAAGGTGGTCGTCGCCGGCGGCGGCGTAGTGGGCCTGGAGGCCGCCGTTGCCCTCGGCATGGAGGGAAAGGACGTCACCGTCATCGACATGATCCCCCTGGAGAAGTGGGCCGCGGAGATGCCTGTCTTCAACCACATCGAGCTCAATTATCAGATGGACAAGTACGGCGTCAAACGCTTCGGCAGCGAGGCCATCACCGAGTTTGCCGAGGACGGCGTCCATACCGCCAGCGGCAAGGTGTACGAGGGTGATACCTACGTCCTGGCTCTGGGCGTCGTGGCGAACCGCAAGCTGGCGGATGAGCTGCTGGCCCGGTATCCCGAGGGAGTCTATGTCGTGGGTGACTGCGTAAAGTCCGCCCGCATGCTGGGCGACGCCAACAACGAGGCCTTTGCCGCCGCCATCTCCATCCGCTGAAGAATTAAGGAGGAACCTTCCATGATCCGTCATATATCAGTTTTTTCCTTTTCCGACACCCCCAAAAACGGCAGGACCAAGGCGGAGAACATCGAGACCGTCCGCGCTTATCTTGAGAACGTCCCCTCGCTGTATCCGGCCATGAAGGCCCAGCAGATCGGCGTCGCCATCCCCGGCGACCCGCCGGAGCTGCCGCCCGACGCCTGCCCCATCTTCGGCGACCTCGTGCAGATCGCGGACTATGAAACCCTGGAGGACGCCAACGGCTACCCTCCCTCCAAGGCACACATGGATCTCGTGGCGCTGTCCGATCCCATGCTGGAGAAGGTCACGGCCATCGACTTTGCGTTCTGAGGTGGTATGATGGAATTCACCTTTGCCCATAACTGCCTGAAGGTCCTGGACCTGGATCGCTCCCTGAAGCTCTATAAGGATGCCTGGACCTTGGCCCGGTAGTGGTACGGGTCCTCCACGCCGATGATGGGCCGCACGGGGC
This sequence comes from uncultured Oscillospiraceae bacterium, assembly GCA_964401725.1. Lineage (GTDB taxonomy): Bacteria > Bacillota > Clostridia > Oscillospirales > Oscillospiraceae > CAJOIG01. The sequence continues at coordinate 5,161 of CAYNZM010000064.1, read as the reverse complement.
AGAAGGGACGGAGAAGCCTTTTCACCCTGCTCTGCTTGGAGGCGAGATGCTCCGGGTAGCTCAGATTCAGCATCTGGCAGCCGCCGCATTTTTTGGCGTGGGGACAGATTTTCGGCGTTTTATCGGGCGATGTGCTCACGTTTCTTCTCCTTGGCATTGTTTTTCAGCACATCACATTATAATCGGATAAGCCACAAAAGACGAGGGGAGGCGAGGCGTTTCGCCAGATACCGCCGGAGACGTTTCCCTGGCATCTCTTTCGGGAAACGCCGACGGGACGGTCAGAAGCATAGAAACCACGCCCAGAGGGGAGTTCCCTCCGGGCGTGGTGGTTTACGGTGTCAGCTCTTGGCGCTTTTGGCCTGCAGCCGCGGCAGCCAGTAGTCCTTGCCATACACAAGTCCCTCCGCCAGGACCCCCAGAGGGATGGCGGCGAGGACATCCAGGGCGGAGTGCTGCTTCACGAAGCACACCGATGCGCAGATGAGGACGACGGTGATGATGATGAACGCCTTGAACCCTGCGGAGGCATCCTTCTTCTTCCGCCAGACGGAGGCGATGCCGAAGGAGTACGCCGCGTGGAGGGAGGGGCAGACGCCGGTGCTGGTGTCGAAGCCATAGATGAAGGCCATGAGGCGGGAGAAGAAGTTGTCCCGCATAAACTCCTCCGGACGCAGGTCCTGCCGGCTGGGGAGGAGGATGTAGATGGTCATGGCCACGGCCTGGGTGATGATGATATAGGTCTGGAGCTTTTTGAAGGCCTCTACGTCGTACAGCAGGAAATACAGCAGCGACCCGAACACCAGGGCGTACCAGAAGCAGTAGAAGATCGCAAAATACTCGCAGAAGGGGATGAGATCGTCCAGCCCGCAGTGGATGGGCGTGCAGCGCTCCGGGGGGATAAAGTTTTCTGTGACGAAGTAGAGGATGAAATACCCCACCCAGCCCAAAAGCAGCCACAAATGCCGGAACTCCGGGGTGTTGATGTTGTTTAGGCGGAGCTTGCGGTAATCGACGACGGGTGTTTTCATGGCGGGGATACCTCGTTGGGGTGGTTCGTGGGATAGTCCTTCTTCGGGATGTTTTGATAGGGGATGACGGTGTGGAGGGGGAGGCTGTCCGCCATGGCGGTGATGGCGTCCATCAGCGCGTCGCACAGACGGCGGCGTTCCTCCTCGATGGGCGCGGTGGGATCGAAGGGGATGGGCCTGCCGATGTAAGCCGTGCGAAAGGCCGGGGCGATATACACCGGGGCGAAGGACAGGATTTTTTTTGTCTTGCGGTAGTAAAACCGGGCCACGTCGATGAATTTGTCCTGAAAGTCGCAGAGGATGTGGTTGTGAGGCTCGGCATGCTCCGGGAAGATGACGAGGCTCGCGCCATCCTGCAGGGCGGTCACGGACCGCCGGAAGGTGCCGATGATGCGGGTGTCGTGGAACACCGGAATCGTCTCGGCGTTATTGAAGATGCACACCGACAGCGGCGCGATGATATAGGACAGGAGCTTGAAAAACCAGCGAACGGCCTTGGGCTTGCCGGACCAGAAGTCCTGATAGGCGTAGGCGGGAACGGCGTCCAGCTCCATCATCTCCGCGGCGCACCAGGTGTAATGCCGCTTGGGGAGATAAAATTCGCTCACGAGAGGTCCGTTCATCTGGGTGTGGTTTCCCACCATCACCACCGGCTCGTCCGCCGGGAGGTTCTCCGCGCCGACCACGTCGGTCCGGGGATAGACCAGGTGGACGAGCCGGCGTATGATTTTGTAAGCTGCGGTCGTTTTTTTTGCTTCCATGTGATTGCCTTATTTCCTTTTGGGATCGCGGAGATAGCAGAACCAGTACGCGCAGCCGACGCAGACGCCGCCGCCCAGGATGTTTCCGAGGGTCACCGGGAGAAGATTTCCGGCGAGGAACTTCCCGACGGTGATGGCGTCAAGGTCCACTCCCGCCGCGGCGGCGGCCTCGGCGTAGGCCGGCACGAGCTTGGCGAAAAGCCCCGCGCCGATGTAGTACATGTTCGCGACGCTGTGCTCAAAGCCGCAGACCACGAACATCATGATGGGGAAAAACAGTCCTGCCAGCTTTCCGCCCACGTCCTTTGCGGCAGAGGAGATCCATACCGCGATGCAGACGAGGAAATTGCACATCACGCCCCGGAAGAAGGCGTCTCCGAAGCCGAGAGAGCATTTCCCCGCGGCGGCGGAGAGGATGGACACGGCAAGGCCCCTCCCGAAGAGGTCCGGGGTGTGCCCCAGCACGACGAGCGCCGCCGCAAGAAGGCTGCCGAGGAAGTTTCCGAGATACACGAACAGCCAGTTTTTCAGCATCCCACCCCAGGAGATCTCCCGCTCCAGCAGGGGGATCGTGAGAAGGCAGTTGCCGGTGAATAGCTCGCTTCCCGCCAGAAGGACCATGGTAAGGCCTCCGGGGAAAACGACAGCCGACACCAGCTTTGCCAAGGACGGCGAGGCCACGGATACCGCCGCCGTGGTGGAGGCGATGCCGCCCACGGCAATGAACATGCCCGCCAGCACGGCGAGCAGCAGCGTCTTCGGGATGGGGGCATTTACCTTCGCCTTACCGACGGCCATGTAATTCTTTGCCACCTCGGCAGGAGAAAAGAGATTCATATCCTTCCCTCGTTTCGTTTTTCTGTTTTTCGATTATATCATATCTTCACCGTTTGCACAAGCAAAAACCGGGATGCAAAAACCCGCGGGATGTGGTATGATATGTGCAGTGTGATTTTGAGGTAACGCTATGGAAGCTCGCATCCCCACGGCCATCGTGCCCTGCCCGGACTACGATCCTGCCCATGTCCGCCCGGCGCTGGAAGCTGTCATCGAGAAAGCCGGCGGTCTCGACTGGGTCCGTCCCGGCATGCGCATCGGCATTAAAGTGAATCTCTGCGCGGGTCTGCGCCCGGAAAAATGCGCCACCACCCATCCCGTTCCCGTGGCGGAGCTGTGCTGCATGCTTGTCGAGCGTGGTGCCTCCGTGGTGGTGGGGGACAGTCCCGGCGAGCCCTTCACGCCCCTGGTGCTGAACCGCATCTATGCCGCGGCGGGCATGCGCCTGTGCGAGGAGACCGGCGCGGAGCTGAACCACGATTTTTCCCATCGCACGGCGGAATATCCCGAGGCGGTCACGGTGAAGTCCTTTGAGTTCTGCTCCTGGCTGGACGACTGCGACGAGATCATCTCCTTCTGTAAGCTCAAATCCCACGGCCTCATGGGCATGACGGCGGCGGTGAAGAACCTCTATGGCGTCATCCCCGGCACGGTGAAGAGCGAGTACCACTTCCGCTGGCCGGACCCGATGGCCTTTGCCAACATGCTGGTGGATTTAAACGAGTTCGTCCGTCCGCGGCTGTGCCTGTGCGACGCAGTGGAGACCATGGAGGGCAACGGGCCCACCCAGGGCACGCCCCGGCATATGGGAGCGCTTCTGGCGGGGCCGGACCCCTATGCCATGGACCGTCTCTGCGCCTGGCTCGTGGGGCAGGAGGAGCGGGAGCTGCCGTACCTCGAAGCGGCCAAGCGCCGGGGCCTTCTCCCTGTGGCTGGGGAGCCGGACAGCCTTTCCGACGCCGCCCCCTTCCGGAAAAAAGATTTCCAACGCTCCGGCGCTACCTCCAGCTGGTTTCTCTCCGACCCCGCGGATGGTCCGTTCCGGGCGTTTCTCAAAAAAGGCCTTTCCGTTCTGCTCCGGTCCCGTCCTCAGCTCTATGACGGCTGCGTCGGGTGCGGGCACTGCGCGGAGCTGTGTCCGGCAAAGGCCATCACGATCCGGGACAGGAAGGCCGTCATCGACCGAAAAAAATGCGTGCGATGCTTCTGCTGCCAGGAGTTTTGTCCTACCGGGGCCATGCGGGTCCGCCGGACGTTTATCGCCCGGATGCTCGAATAAAAAATGCCTCCCTCGGCTGAGGGAGGCAAAACTTTGGCTGGGGTCAGACTTCGACGAGCTCGTACTGCCGGGAGCCGAAGCCCAGCGCGTCCGCCGCTTCCACGGTGTGGATGCCGTGGCGGGACTCCACGCGCTCGATGAAATGGGCCTGGCCGGGATCGTCCTTGGCGGCGTAGATGAGGTCCAGGCAGGCCTGGTCGATGGCCACGGGGTCGAGGGAGGCCAGGATGCCGATGTCCTTCATGCAGGGGTCCTCCGCCACGGAGCAGCAGTCGCAGTCCACGGAGAGGTTTTTCATGACGTTGATGAACGCGATGCGCCCGTCGAAATGCCGCACCACGGTGGATGCCGCTTCCGCCATGGCCTCGCAGAAGCGGTCCTGCTCGGCGTGCCTGTCCCAGCACTCGATGTTGCTGTCCGAGACGCCGCCGGAGTGGATGAGGGCCTTGCCCTCCCGAGAGGCGCAGCCGATGGAGAGCTGCTTCAGCGCTCCGCCGTAGCCGCCCATGGGATGGCCCTTGAAGTGGGCGAGGACCAGCATAGAGCTGTAGTCCTCGATGTGCTTGCCCAGGTGGTTTTCCTTCAGAACATGGCCGTTCTGAACGGGCCAGATGACGTCCGGACCCTCCGCGTCCATGAGGTCCACGGTGAAGTATTTGTTCCAGCCGTGGTATTCAATGAGCTGGCGGTGGGACTCGGTGTAGTCCCGGACGCCGTCGAAGGCCTCGCCGTAGGCGGTGTTGCACTCCACCACCGTGCCCTTCACGGCCTCGATCATCGGACGCCAGAATTCCGGCCGCAGGAAGTTCTGGTTGCCCTTCTCGCCGGAGTGGAGCTTCACGGCGACTTTCCCGGGCAGCTCGATGCCCAATCGTTTATACATTTCCACGACCTTTTCCGGCGTGATCTCTCTCGAAAAATATACTTTAGCGGTCATAAATATGCCTCCGGATTATAATCTTCTAGCTTAACGATACCACATTTCGCCGGTTTCGTCCAGCCGATTTTTGTGTCGGACAGAACGACGCCCCGGACATCCATCCGAGGCGTCTGCGATGTTAGCCAAATAAGCTTTTTTTCACATAGGGTCCGGCTTCGATGCCGGTGAGGGTGTAGCCCGTGTCCGCGATGACCTGCCGCAGGCGGCCGGCGTCCGGGGCGTCCTCCGACAGGATGACGCATTCCTTTCGCTTTCGGTTGCGGGAGTTTGACAGTCGAAAAGGGCAGAACGACCCTGTAGGCCTTGACAGGCC
>CAYNZM010000063.1:0-10900 GCA_964401725.1 uncultured Oscillospiraceae bacterium | reverse complement strand
CTCCTGGGTGATGCGGGGACTGCGGGCCATGGCGGAAAGATTCATGGTTTTTCGGAGAAGCTCCCCGACCTCCAGCGTCCGGAAGCCCATGTCCACATCCCGCTTGCCCATGGCGGACATACGCCGGGTCACGTCCCGGGCGTTTTCCGAGGCTTCGTAGATGTCGAGGGCGTATTCGAAGCTGGGAGAATCGGACTGGTCGGCAAGCTCCTCCAGAAGCAGCATGCTCTGGCCCATGATTGGGGTCAGAAGGTTATTGAATTCGTGGACGATGCCGCTGGTCATGACGCCCAGCTGCTGCAGACGCTCCGTGTGGGCGAGGCTCTGCTGCTGGCGGTTGATCTCCTCCATGAGGTCCGCCCGCTCCCGCACCGCGGCAAGCTCCAGGCTGTTCCGCCGGTTCATCACCAGGATCCACGCCGCCAGGAAAAACAGGATCAGCACCCCGCCGATCTCCATGAGGATCACCCCCGTGACCTCGTGGAGCATGTCCGACAGGAAGGAGTCAAACTCCCGGAAGCTGACCGCCGTACCGAGAAGAAGCTCTCCCCCGCCGGACAGCACCGGGGACACCACCACGAGAGTCTCCTCCGCGGAGCTCGATCCCGGCCAAAAATACCGGCAGACATAGTATTCGCCGGAGGTCCGCTCGTTCCAGGCGGACAAGTCGTCGATGATCGCGGGATCCAGCGTTGGGCAGCGCTCATACAGCGCGGGAAGGGAGCAGGTGTCCGCGGAGCCGCTGCCGGCGTAGGCGATGAAATGTCCCGTCCGATCCAGCAGGAAGAGGTAGCCGTTCTGACCGACCCGGGTGGCCTCGCTCTGGTTCGAGAACATGGACTGCACCGTCACGCCGAATTCATAGCGGAAGCCTGACGCGGACTCCGCCGAGAACACCAGCCAGAAGGTCCCGTCCTCCCCCGTCCGCAGGACCGCCGCTCCCAGGACCGCGTCCCCCCCCGACCGGGGAAAGGCGTCGTCCGACGCGGCGAGAAGCTCCCCCTCCGGACCGTAGACCGCCACGGAGCCCAGCATGAAGGGCCGGAGCATATCCGGGCGGGACATCATCCACTCCATCCAGGCCGGGTCCTTCCTCTCGAGATAGTATTCCTCCGCCCAGAGAAACTCCCGGCGGTGGGTGAATTCCTCCGCCTGGCTCGCGTATCCATCCAGCATCCAGGAGATGCCCCGGGCACCGGAGCTGGCGATGCTGTCCAGGTGGCGGCTTTCGTAGGTGAGCATATTCTCCCGGTAGTGCCGATACACCTGCACCACCCGGAACAGACCCGCCGCGATGAGCAGCAGGGACATAAGGGACAGCAGGACCAGCAAAAGGGTCTTTTTTTGTTTCATATTTCGCAAACATCTCCTCCGCAGAGGCAATCCGCCCTTGTTTTCGGGAAAAAACTGGTGTATAATACTCCCGAATTGTAATGTATTTCTCAAGGATTTGTCAACCGGTCACCACATATCGTCCACAGGAGGAGCATCTATGACGCCGAAAGCGCTCATCGTCGAAGACGACGAGGCCGTCCGCAATACCCTGGCCAAGGTCCTGACCAGCAGCGGACTCCAATCCTCGATGACAGCCACCGGACAGGAGGCCGTCGAAAAGCTCCGGCAGGAAGCCTTTGACGTGGTCCTTCTGGACCTCAATCTGGACGGCATGGACGGCTTCGAGGTCATCCACACCCTGCGCAGCGCGGGAAACCAGATCCCCGTCATGATCGTCAGCGGACGCACCGAGGACGTGGACATGCTCTACAGCCTGGAGATCGGCGCGGACGACTACATCACCAAGCCCTTCAACCCCGTCACCCTGGCCGCCAAGGTGAAGGCCCTCATCCGCCGCTCCCAGGCCTCTACCATCGCCGCCGCCATCGAGGTGGGACCCTTCCGCTTCGACAACGAGACCCTGAAGCTCTTCAAGGACGGGACGGAGCTTCCCCTCTCCGCAAAGGAGAGCGCCATCATGAAGCTCTTCCTCGATAACCCCAACCGCATCTTTTCCAAATCCTCCCTCTACGACCTCATCTGGGGCAAAACCAGCGTGGACGACTCCGCCATCGTGGTTTACATCAACCGTCTGCGGAACAAGATCGAAAACGACCCCAGCCGTCCGGCCTACATCCAGACCGTGCGGGGCCTGGGTTATCGCTTCGTTCCGTGAACTCTTTAACGATTTCTTTGTTTAATCCGATAAAAACCCCACAGGTGTCGCCTGTGGGGTTCACATTTTCACCAAACATCGCCCGATCCGGTTTTTTCCTTATTGACATTTCCCGGAAGACACATTATATTTATAATAATTTTATGGAAAGAGGTATGTAAACTATGAAAGCTAAGAAACTTCTTGCGCTGCTCATGGCTGCCGCCATGCTGCTCGCGCTTCTTGCCGGCTGCGGCGGCTCCTCCGCGAGTTCTGCCCAGACTACAGAGACCGCCGAGACCGCCGCGGACACCGCCGAGTCCTCCGACGCCGGCGAGATCGTTATCGGCTGGCTCGGACCCCAGACCGGCGGCGTCGCTCAGTACGGCCTCGCTGTCCAGTACGGCGTCGACCTGTATGTCGAGCAGCTGAATGCTGCCGGCGGCATCAACGGCAAGAACGTCCGCGTCGTTTATTATGACGAAGAGGGCGACACCACGAAGGCCATCACCGGCTACAACTCCCTCGTCGACTCCGGCGTCGTTGCCATCATCGGCGACGTGACCACCGGCCCGTGCACCGCGGTCGTGGCCGAGAGCCAGAACGACAACCTGCCCATGATCACCGCCTCCGCCACCGCCTCCTCCATCACCTATAACGCGGAGACCGACACCGTCTACACCAACATGTTCCGCTCCTGCTTCATCGACCCGTTCCAGGGCACCACCATGGCGAACTTCGCCAAGGAAGTCCTCGGCGCGGAGACCGTCGCCGTCCTCTATGACAACGGCGATACCTACTCCACCGGCGTGTACGAGTACTTCGTCGCCCAGTGCGCGGAGATCGGCCTCGAGGTCGTCGCCACCGAGAGCTATGCCTCCGGCAGCGTGGACTTCTCCGGTCAGCTCACGAACATCGCGAACGCCGATCCCGATGTTCTCTTCCTGCCCGTCTACTACAACGATGTGGCCCTGATCGCCGCCGCGGCCGACGCCGCCAACCTGGACGCCATCATGCTGGGCGTCGACGGCTGGTCCTCCGTTCTGGACGCCGTCACCGATCCCGCGCTCGTTGAGGGTGCGTACTACTGCTCCGGTTACTCCACCGAGGACACCTCCGAGCTGATCCAGGCCTTCCTGGCGGACTTCGCCGCCAAGTACGGCGCGGACCAGGTCCCCAACATGTTCTCCGCCCAGGGCTATGACGCCGCCTGGATCCTCTGCGATGCCATCGCCGCCGCGGAAGAGGCCGGCGCGGCCTACGGCACCGCCGAATACTCCGACGCCATCATCGCGGCCATGTCCGCCACCGACGGCGACTATGTCACCGGCCACGTGAGCTATGACGATCACAACGACCCGCAGAAGACCGCCGCCATCATCAACATCACCGACGGCGCCGAGTCCTTCTGGGGCAGCTATTGATACCCTCACCCCCCTCGGATATATAATTACACCTGACTCCGGCCGGGGCTTCCCCGGCCGGAGCTTGCAAATTGAGGTGAATTCCAAATGATTGTACTGCAGCACTTCCTCAACGGCCTTCGGCTCGGAAGCATCTACGCGCTGATCGCGCTGGGTTACAGCATGGTCTATGGCATCATCCAGCTCCTGAATTTCGCCCACGGCGACATCATCATGGTCGGCGGATACATTGCGCTGCTCCTCATCGGTGCGCATATCTCTCCGGTCATTGCCATCCTCCTGTCCATCATCGGGTGCGTCCTGCTGGCCTGCACCATCGAAAAAACGGCGTATAAGCCTCTGCGGCAGGCTCCCCGCATCAGTCTGCTGATCACCGCCATCGGCGTTTCCTACTTCCTGGAGAACCTGGCGCAGCTCCTGCTGGGCGCAGACCCCCGCAGCTTCCCCAACACCGCCATCATTCCCGCGAGCACCTACTCCCTCGGCGGGCTGAGCATCTCACTCACCACCGTCGTAACCATCGTGGCGTCCGTAGTGTCCATGGCGCTTCTCACCATCCTCATCAAGCGCACCAAGATCGGCAAGGCCATGCGCGCGGTCTCCGAGGACACCGACGCCGCCCAGCTCATGGGCATCAACGTAAACACCACCATAAACTTCACCTTTGCCATCGGCGCGGCGCTCGCCGCCATCGGCGCCATCCTCTACTGCTGCAGCGTGCCGCAGGTCAAGCCCACCACCGGCTACCTGCTGGGCATCAAAGCCTTCGTCGCGGCGGTCCTCGGCGGCATCGGCTCCATCCCCGGGGCGATGCTGGGCGGTCTTGCCATCGGCATCGCGGAGGTCATCGTAAACGCCCTGGGTCTGTCCAACTGGACCGACGCCGTGGTGTACGCGATCCTTGTGGTCATGCTGCTCGTGAAGCCCACCGGCTTCCTCGGCCGTTCCATGAACGAGAAAGTCTGAGGAGGCGGCACCATGAAAAACAAAGAATTTCGCATTTCCACGCCCGTCCGGTACATTATCAACCTCGTCCTGACGGCTGCGTTCCTCGTCGCAGGCTCGATCCTCATGAGCTCCGGCGCCTTCAACCGCGCCACCACCGCCATCATCCAGCAGATCGGCATCTACATCATCCTGGCCGTCAGCCTGAACATGGTAACGGGCTACCTGGGACAGCTTCCCCTTGGCCACGCCGGATTCATGGCCGTCGGCGCCTACACCGCGGCTCTCGTCTGGAAGGCGACGGTCTTCCTACCCGGCTGGGTATCCATCCTGCTGGGGCTGGTGGCTGCGGGTGTTCTGTCCGCTGTCTTCGGCGTCCTCATCGGCATTCCGGCCCTGCGGCTGAAGGGCGATTACCTCGCCATCATCACCCTCGGCTTCGGCGAGATCATCCGCATCTGCATCATCAACCTCCCCGGCGTCACCGGCGGCACGCCGGGCCTTCTGAACATCCCGAAGTTTTCGAGCTTCCTTGTGGTGTTCACCGCCGCGGCCGTCACCTGCTATGTGATCCATACCATCATGCACTCCCGCCACGGACGGGCGATCCTCGCCATCCGAGGAAACGAGATCGCCGCCGCCGCCTGCGGCATAAACCTGACCTACTACAAGGTCTTCACCTTCGCCGTGTCCGCGTTCTTCGCGGGCGTTGCCGGCGCTCTGTACGCCGGGTATCAGGGAAGCCTCTTTCCCAAGAGCTTCGACTTCATGGCCTCCATCAACATCCTCGTCATGGTCGTTCTCGGCGGCATGGGCAGCATGCTGGGCTCCGTGATCGCGGCGACGGTGCTGACAGCGCTTCCTCTGCTGCTCCAGCCCCTCAGCGAATACCGCATGCTGATCTACTCCCTGCTGCTTATCATCGTGATGATCTTCAAGCCCTCGGGACTTATGGGACGGTATGATTTCTCGCTGACGAGCCTCCTGGAAAAACTGCTCAGCGGCAATCTCTTCAAAAAGAAAACGACGGGAGGTGCGGACGATGAGTAATACCAAGCTGGTCGAGATTCCCTCCAACGCCTTTATTCCCGAGCGCGACATCGACAAATCCCCCATCCTGGAATGTCACCACCTGGGTATCCAGTTTGGCGGCCTGAAGGCGGTGGACAACTTTAACCTCACCGTCGGACGCACCGAGATCGCGGGTCTCATCGGCCCGAACGGCGCGGGAAAGACCACCGTGTTCAACCTGCTCACCAAGGTCTATCAGCCCACCGCCGGCACGATCCTCCTCGATGGCAAGGATACCTCCGGCATGAACACCGTGCAGGTGAATCACGCCGGCATCGCCCGGACCTTCCAGAACATCCGGTTGTTTTCGGAACTCTCCGTGGAGGACAACGTCAAGATCGGCCTCCACAACGAGATACGCAGCAGTGTATTTTCCGACGTTCTGCGCCTGCCCCAGCATTGGAAGAGCGAAAAGCTCGCTCATGAGCGGGCGTTGGAGCTTCTGTCCATCTTCCACATGGAGGACATGGCGGGCAAGCAGTCCGGGTCCCTCCCCTACGGCGCACAGCGTCGGCTGGAGATCGTCCGCGCTCTTGCCACGAACCCCAGCATCCTGCTCCTCGATGAGCCTGCCGCTGGGATGAACCCCTCCGAGACCTCGGAGCTCATGGAGAACATCCGCAGCATCCGCGACACCTTCCAGATCGCGATCCTGCTCATCGAGCACGACATGAGCCTCGTCATGGGCATCTGCGAGGGCATCTGCGTGCTGAACTACGGCCGCATCATCGCCAAGGGCGAGCCGGACGACATCAAAAACAACCCGACCGTCATCGAAGCGTATCTCGGCAAGAAGGAGGCAAAGTGATATGGCTGCTATGCTGAACGTTGAAAATATCGACGTATATTACGGCAACATCCACGCTCTGAAGGGCGCTTCCTTCCATGTGGACGAGGGCGAGATCGTCGCTCTCATCGGCGCAAACGGCGCGGGAAAATCCACTACGCTGAAGACCGTCTCCGGCATGATGCACCCCAAGAACGGACATATCACCTTCCTGGGCGAGGACATCACCCGCACGGACAGCTATAAGCTGCCCACGAAGGGCATGGCCCACGTTCCCGAGGGACGGCGCATCTTCCTGCAGATGACCGTCATGGAGAACCTGGAGATGGGCGCGTACATCCACAAGACCATCTCCCAGGACGACCTGGACCTGGTTTTTGAGCAGTTCCCCCGCCTGAAGGAGCGCCGCACCCAGATCGCCGGAACTCTCTCCGGCGGCGAACAGCAGATGCTGGCCATGGGCCGCGCCCTCATGAGCCACCCGAAGCTCATGATGCTGGACGAACCCTCCATGGGCCTCGCGCCCATCCTGGTGGAGCAGATCTTCGAGATCATCGGACGGCTGCACAAGGCCGGGACCACCATCCTCCTGGTGGAGCAGAACGCGGAAATGGCCCTGCACATCGCGGACCGGGCCTATGTTCTCGAGTCCGGGCGCGTCACTCTCACGGGCACCGGCGCGGAACTGGCCCAGAGCGACGAGATCAAAAAAGCCTATCTTGGGGGTTGATCCCGAGACACAAAAACCCCACGGACGGTTCAGCCTGTCCGTGGGATTTTTTATGCGTTTTTGCCTCAGGAAAGCAGCACCGCGTCGCTCTCGAGGCCGGAGCCGCTGACCTCCGCGAATTTCTGCATGAGGTCCTGCTTCGTCAGCTTCATTTTTTCCTCCCCGGCGATGTCGAAGATGATCCTGCCCTCGTTCATCATGATGAGGCGGTTGCCGTGGGCGATGGCGTCCCGCATGTTGTGGGTAACCATAAAGGCGGTGAGGTGGTTTTCCCGGATGATGGTGTCCGTGGTCTCCAGGACGTTCTCGGCGGTCTTGGGGTCCAGGGCGGCGGTGTGCTCGTCCAGAAGCAGGAGCTTCGGCTTTTTGAGGGTCGCCATAAGCAGGGTCAGCGCCTGCCGCTGGCCGCCGGAGAGAAGGCCCACCTTCGCCGTCATGCGGTCCTCCAGGCCCAGGTTCAGCGTCTTCAGAAGCTCATGGAACTCCTCCCGCTCCTCCTTGGTGATGCCGACGCGGAGGGTGCGTTTTTCGCCGCGGCGCTTGGCAAGAGCGAGGTTTTCCTGGATCTCCATGGTGGCGGCGGTGCCGGTCATGGGGTCCTGGAACACCCGGCCCAGGTACTTGGCTCGCTTGTACTCCGCAAGGCCGGTGACGTCCACCCCGTCAATGACGATGGAGCCGGAGTCGATAGGCCAGACCCCCGCGATGGCGTTGAGCGTCGTGGATTTTCCCGCGCCGTTTGAGCCGATGACGGTGACGAAATCTCCCTCGTTCAGATGCAGGGACACGCCGTTCAGGGCGCGTTTTTCGTTGACGGTGCCGGGGTTGAAGGTCTTGCAGATGTTTTTGATGTCAAGCATTTTTGATCTCCTCCTTTTTCTTCGACGAGGAAAAATACTTAGCCTTCCAGTACGGGACCGCCAGGAAAATGCCCACGATCAGCGCGGACAGAAGCTTCAAGTCCGAGGTGTTCAGGCCCAGCCAGAGAACGATCTGGATGACGATGTAGTAAATGATGGCGCCGATGGCCACCCCCAGGAGCTTCAGGGCGAAGTTGCGGAAAACCTTGCCGAAGATGACCTCGCCGATGATGACGGCGGCGAGACCGATGACGATGGCACCGCGGCCCATGTTCACGTCCGCAAAGCCCTGGTACTGGGCAAACAGCGCACTGGCCAGAGCCACGACGCCGTTGGAGATCATAAGGCCCAGGACCTTGTTGAAGTTCGTGTTGATGCCCTGGGCGCGGCTCATGCCCTCATTCGCGCCGGTGGCCCGAAGGGAGCAGCCCCGCTCCGTGCCGAAGAACCAGTACATCACGCCGATAAGAAGGACCAGGAAGATGAGCCCCACGACGATGGGGTTGTTCACCGCGATGTTCCGCACATGGCGCAGGGACATGATGAGGTTATACTTGTCCACGCTGATGGTAACGTTGCTGGCTGTGCCGGAGGTCGATCCGACGCCGAGGATGCGCAGGTTCACGGAGTACAGGCCGAGCTGCGTCAGAATGCCCGCGAGGATGACGGGGATGCCCATGAAGGTGTGGAACAGGCCCGTGACAAGGCCCGCCAGCATGCCCGCGAGGAACGCGCACAGCAGCGCAAACCACACGGAATAGCCGTTGGTCATGAGGATGACGCAAACCGCGCCGCCGGTGGCCATGGTGCCGTCCACCGTCAGGTCCGCCATGTCCAGGACCTTGTAGGTGATGTATACGCCGATGGCCATGATGCCCCAGATGATGCCCTGAGCGCAGGCGCCGGGCAGGGCGTTGAGCAGGGATGTGATCGTCATATTCGGTAGTCTCCAAAAAGATTTAATAGCGCCAAACGGACGGAAAAGGATGATCCTTTTCCGTCCGTTCCGTTGGCGGAGCGGTGTATTACTCGGCGGCCTCGATGGCGACGTAGTCCTCGGGGATCGTCACGCCCAGAGCCTCGGCGCGGGAAGCGACGAACTCCTTCGTAAACTGGGGCGCGAAAGCGATGTCCATGGTGGAGACGTCCGCGCCGTTCACGAGGATGTCATAGGCCATCTCGCCGGTACGGTAGCCGAGGTCGTAGTAGCTGATGGAGAGGGTGGCGACGCCGCAGCCCTGGCAGATGCTCTCCTCGCCGGCGATGATGGGCACACCCGCGGGCAGAGCCACGTTGTCGATGGCGGAGGCGTTGGAGGCAGCGGTGTTGTCCGTGGGGACATACAGGACGCTGCAGGCGTCGCAGGCGTTCTGCACCACGGAGGCGATGTCGTTGGAGTCCGCGAAGGTGAACTCGTCCACGGCGTAGCCCATGTCCTCCAGATAGCCCCGGATCACCGTGGCCTGGTACACGGAGTTTGCCTCGGCGGAGCAGTAGATGATGCCCACGGTGGGGTAATCCGCCACGGGGAAGAGCTCCGCCAGCATCTCGGCCTGGCCGTCCAGCGGGGCGAGGTCAGAGGTGCCGGAGATGTTCCGTCCGGTGGCGCCGGTCCAGTCCTCGATGTCGAGGGCGGTGGCATAGTCGGTGACGGAGGTGCCGAGGATGGGGATGTCGCCGGTGGCGGAGGCGGCGGCCTGAAGAGCCGAGGTGGCGTTCGCCATGATGAGGTCCACGCCCGCGGCAACGAACCCGTTCGCGATCATGGTGCAGTTGGAGCTCTCACCCTGGGCGATCTGGAGGTCAAAGCTGACCTTGTCGCCGAGAAGGTCCACGAGAGCGTCCTGGAAGCCCTGGGTAGCCAGGTCCAGGGCGGGATGCTCGAGAAGCTGGCTGATGCCGATGACGTAGGCGTCGCTGTCGTCCGCGGCAGGCTCCGCGGCAGGCTCAGCGGCGGACTGCTCCGCGGCGGGAGCGGTATCGGCCTCGGCGGCGGGAGCGGCCTCGGTCGTGGTGGAAGCGCCGGAACCGCCGCAGGCGGCCAGCGCCAGGATCATGGTCAGCGCAAGAAGCAGTGCAAAGAGCTTTTTCATTGTGTTGTGTCCTTTCCGATCAGATACGCCGTCCAGGGGGACGACCATGCGAATTGTAATACTTTAAATGAGTGATGTCAATGTGCATATTCCACAAAAATACTTTCGCATTTTAACGTTTTGTGAATTTATAGCATAAAAGCACGAAAGTATCGAGATCGCCGCGCGTTTTGCGCGGCGAGCCGGAACGGTCTTATTTCAAAACGATCTTCGCGAAGCTCTTTTTTCCCCGCTTGAGGAGCACGCCCTCCCGCAGCTTCTCCCCGGCCACGGCAAGGAACACGTCGCTCACTTTCTCCCCATCCAGGGTGACACCGCCCTGGGTGATGTTCTGCCGGGCCTCGGAGTTGGACTTGCAGAGACCGGCCTTCACGAGAAGGAGCTTGATGTCCGCGGCGCCGTCCGTGAGGTCCGCCTCGGTCAGCTCGGTCACGGGCATCTCGGCGGAGCTTCCCGCGCCGAAGAGGGCTTTCGCGGCGGATCGGGCTTTTTCGGCCTCCTCCTCGCCGTGGACCATCTTCGTAAGCTCGTAGGCAAGGATCTCCTTCGCGGTATTGAGCTGGGCGTCCTTCCAGGTGTCCATCTCCTCGATCTGCTCCAGGGGCAGGAAGGTCAGCATGCGGATGCACTTCATGACGTCCGCGTCGCCCACATTCCGCCAGTACTGGAAGAAGTCGTAGGGGGAAGTCTTGTTGGGGTCGAGCCAGACGGCGTTGCCGGCGGTCTTTCCCATCTTGTTGCCGTTGGAGTCCGTCAGCAGGGTGATGGTCATGGCGTGGGCGTCTTTGCCCAGCTTGCGGCGGATGAGCTCCGTGCCGCCCAGCATGTTGGACCACTGGTC
>CAYNZM010000062.1:611-10936 GCA_964401725.1 uncultured Oscillospiraceae bacterium | reverse complement strand
CCGACCGGAGCCTGCGTCGCACTCCATAAAGGCAACGCCCTGGGATGTATAGTGTTTCCGCCACAGGGCGGTGACGTTCGGATCGGCCTGGTCCGAGCGATTGAGGATGAGGAGCCTGGGCTTCCGTCCGGCGATGATGCCGTCCAGGTCCGGGTTGCGGCTGGCATAGGGGATGCGTGCATCCACCACCTCGCACACCACGTCCACCAGCTTCAGGCTCTCCCGCATCATCCGCTCGGCCTTTTTCATGTGGCCGGGGAACCATTGTACCTCCGCCATCAGTAGTCCCAGCCGTAGATGGCGCCGACCTTGGCGATCGGCAGGATGCGGAAAATGACCTTGCCCAGGATGCAGCGGGTATCCACGCAGCCGATGGTGGACCGGCGGCTGTCGGTAGAGTTATTGCGGTTGTCCCCCATGACGAATACGCTGCCCTCCGGCACGAGAAGCGGTCGCTCGTAGGACTCGAAGTCCTCCGGCTCGTAGGTCAGCTCGTTGACGTAGGGCTCGATGAGGGCCTCGCCGTCCACGTATACGATGCCGGCGTCGAAGTCGATGTCCACGGTCTGTCCACCGACAGCGATTATGCGCTTGACCAGGGGTTCCTCCCGGAAGCTCTCCTGCCGCAGGACCACGATGTCCCCGCGGTCATAGTCCCCGGCGAGACGGGTGATGATGATCTTGTCTCCCTCCACCAGGGTGGGCTCCATGGAATGGCCCTTCACATCGATGACCCGGGCGACAAAGACAAATATAAGGACACAGCAGATCAGCGCGATGACGACACACTGGATCCACTCGTAGGCTTCTTTATGGGGATTGGCGTTGGCCTCCGCCTCGGCGGCGGAAGCGCGGCGTCCCTCGTTCATTGGCATACGCCCCCTATTTTCAGTATTGTGTCATTATAGCACGTTTCCGCGGCGTCTGCAACCAAACCGGCGCGTAAAACAGCAAAAAAGAGGGCAAAAACGCCCTCTTTTTTTGTGGTGTTCGCGTGGCTTACAGCCGCTCCTTGATCTTGGCCGCCTTGCCCACGCGGTCGCGCAGGTAGTACAGCTTCGCCCGGCGGACCTTGCCGCGGCGGACGGTGTCAACGGACACGATCGTGGGGGAATGCACGGGGAAGACCTTCTCGCAGCCCACGCCGTAGGAGATGCGGCGGACGGTGATGGTCTCGTTGATCCCGCCGTGCTTCTTGGCGATGATGACGCCCTCGAACGCCTGGTTGCGCTCGCGGTTGCCTTCCTTGATGCGGACGGTGACGCGAACGGTGTCGCCGACGTTCATAGCGGGCAGCTCGGGCTTCATGTACTGCTGGGTCAGTGCGCTGATGAGATCCATGGTGATATATACCTTTCTTCCAGGGATGTTCTTACCGGGAAAAATGTGCTCCGCGAGGGAAATGTCGTCCGGCAGCGGACCATCCGTAATTACAGACTGCATTATAATAGCAGACCCTGCCGTGAAATGCAAGCATTTTTTACCGAAACGGCGTCATGTCCTCCCGAAACGCTTCGACGCGGGTAAAGACGTAGTAAGCCGGGGCATCCTCCCCCAGGGCGGCCATCATCACATCGGGACTGAGCGTCGGCTCCTGGGCGTGGAGGATGAGGTCCGCATGGACGCCGTCCGGGGCGTCCGCAAACTCCGCTTTCGCGATCATGGGAACAATGTCGTCCACCCGCTCGCCCCGCTTGCTCCGGCGGGTGACGAGGATGGATGGCTGCGAGAAGAACTCGCGGTAAAACGCCGCGTCCCGGCCGCCGGTCATCCGGCCCGTGAGCCGCAGCCAGCGGAGCTCCGAGCCCTTTCCGGGGGCTTCATAGGCCTCCAGCGCCTCGACGCCCTCCGGCATATAGGGGTTCAGCAGCGCCGGAAGCGACGCGAGGTCCCGGTCCTCCACAAGGGCGAAGTCCATGTATTCGCACAGGCTCCGGGTGCCGACGGTCAGCGGCAGGAGGATAGAAATCTTCGCGTGGGGGTTGAAGCCCTCGCTGTATTTGAGGCCGACGCCCGCCCGGGAGAATACCCGCTGCATGGTGCGCATCAGGTCCAGGTGGGAGATATACGCCGCCCGTCCGGTCTTCGCAAATTTCAGTCGCAGCTTATCCACGGCAGACGCCCTCCTTCAAGAGACTGGCCGCGCCGCAGCCGGAGCATTTTTCCCGGCAGTCCGGCGTAAGCTCCGCTCGGCAGGCACGCTCCCGCTCCCGCTCCAGATGCCGGCGGGTGACGCCGAGGTCCATGTGCTCCCAGGGCAGAAGCTCGTCCACGGGACGCTCCCGGTAGACGTAAAAATCCAGGTCCAGGCCGCAGGCGGCAGAGGCGTCCCGCCAGCGCCGGAGGGAGAAATACTCCGTCCAGGACTCGAGCCGTCCCCCCCGCTTCCAAACCTCCTCGATGACGTCTCCCATCCGCCGGTCGCCGCGGGCGAGAGCCGCCTCCACGATGCTGACCTCCGCGTCGTGCCAGTTGTAAGTAATGGCCTTGGCGCTGGCAAGAGCATCGGTAAGCAGATGCACCCGGCGGAGGTATTCGTCCCGGGGGACCTGGGCCTCCCACTGGAAGGGTGTGTGGGGCTTCGGAATGAATTCCGACGTGCTGACCGTGATGCGGACGCCGCGGTTTTTGGTTTTCGCGTTCTGCTTCCAGCACCGGAGGACCTTTTTCGCGAGGTCCGCGATTCCGATAACGTCCTCGTCCGTCTCGGTGGGAAGGCCCAGCATAAAGTACAGCTTCACGCCGTTCCACCCGCCGGAGAAGGCCACCTTGCAGGATTCCAAGAGGTCCTCCTCCGTGACGTTTTTGTTGATGACGTCCCGCATGCGCTGGGTGCCGGCCTCCGGGGCGAAGGTAAGTCCGCTTTTGCGGACCCGCTGGACCCGCTGCATGATGTCCATGGAGAAGTTATCCGCCCGGAGACTGGGCAGACTCAGGCTGATGCCCCGGGGTACGCAGTAGTCGAGAAGCCCGTCGCAGAGCTCCGACAGGGGCGGATAATCGCTCGTGCTGAGACTGGATAGGTTCAACTCCTGGTAGCCGGTGTTTTCAAGCGTTTCCCTTCCCTGCCGGAGCAGCGTCTCCACGCTGCGGCTGCGGACGGGACGGCATATCTGCCCCGCCTGGCAGAAGCGGCAGCCCCGGATGCAGCTTCGGAACACCTCGAGGGAGATTCGGTCATGGACGATCTCCGTGGAGGGGACCACGGGCTTCGTGGGGTAGTAGCAGGAATCGAAGTCCTCCACGATGCGCTTGCGGACCCGGGCCGGCGCTCCGTCCCTCGGGGTGATGGCGGCCACGGTGCCGTCGGGGCGATAGGACACATCGTACAGGCTGGGGACGTAAATTCCCCCGATCTGCGCCGCCTCCCGTAGGAACGCCTCCTTCGTCCAGCCCTCCCGCTTGGCCCTGCGGTAGAGCTCCACGAGCTCCACGTCCACCTCCTCGCCCTCGCCGAGGAAGCACAGGTCGAAGAAGTCCGCCATGGGCTCGATGTTGCAGATGCACTGACCTCCGGCGACGACGAGATGCCGCAGGTCCTTCCGGTCCTTCGAGCGCAGGGGAATGCCCCCCAGGTCCAGCATGTCCAGCACGGTGGTGTAGGCCATCTCGTATCCCAGGGAGAAGCCGATGATGTCGAAGTCCGTCAGAGGATCGCCGCTCTCCAGAGCCCAGAGGGGGATATGCCGCTCCCGCAGCTTCTCCGCCATGTCTCCCCAGGGGGCGAACACCCGCTCGCACCACACCCCGGGCATGTCGTTCATGAGGCCGTAGAGAATCTTCATGCCCAGGTTCGACATGCCGATCTCGTAGGTGTCCGGGAAGCAGAAGGCAAACCGGACCTCCACCTGGGACTTGTCCTTCAGGACCTGGTTGTATTCTCCGCCCACGTACCGGGCGGGACGCTGTACCTGCCGCAGCAGGGCGTCGATGTTATCGTTCATTTCCATGGGGTTATTCTACCGCAAATCCGCCCGGACCGCAAGTACCGCGAGCCAGCTCCCCACTCCGAAGGCCCACAGGGACCCGGCGAACAGGCCCGTCACGGCGGCGCACAGGCCGCAGGCGATCCCACAGACCAGAAGAAGCCGTCGGGCGGTCTCCGCCGGAAAACGCTCGCAAAACAGCGCATACGCAAGCCGCCCGCCGTCCAGGGGCAGGGCCGGCAGGAGATTGAACGCCGATGCCAGAAGCGCCACGAGGCCGGCGTAGCGGAAATAGGCCGTGTCCAGCCAAAAGCACAACGCCGCGAACAGAAGTCCCCCGGCGGGACCGGCGGCGGCGACACCCATCTCCTGCCGGGGCGTGAGGCAGCCGCCGTATCGGATGACGGGTCCGGCGGCGGTAAGCTCCACGCCGTCAAGCCTCGCGCCGGCGAGAACAAGCGCCAGCAGATGCCCCAGCTCGTGGGCCAGGGTCGCCGTGAAAAACGCAGCCAGAGCCGGACCACCCCCGGCATAATAGAGAAACGCCGCGAGAAGCAAGGCTCCCGGGGCCGCCGTCAGTCCCCGGTCAGCCACGCCGCGGCGTCCTCCGTGAGATAAAATTGCGGCGCGGCGATCACCTCCCGCAGCGCCGGCAGAGCCTCCCGAAAGGCCGGGAGGCCGTACTTCCAGAACAACGCCGCGAAAAACATCAGCACCGCGGCCTTAAGCCGAATATGGGACATGGGACATCCCTCCTCGGTTAAGCCTATGCGCCACAAACGGACCCCATGACGCAAAAACGACGCGGCCCGAAGCGGGTCGCGTCGCTGTGTGTATGGTCAGAGCCGGATCACTTCGCCACGGCTTCCTTCAGGGCCTTGCCGGCCTTGAACTGGGGAACCTTGGAAGCGGGGATCTCGATCTCCTGCTTGGTCTGAGGGTTGCGTCCGATGCGGGCGGCGCGGGCCTTGACATCGAAAGCGCCGAAGCCGACGAGCTGGACCTTCTCACCGGCGACGAGAGCCTCGGTGATGGCGTCGAGCGCGGCGTTGATGACCTTCTCGGAATCTTTCTTGGACAGGCCGGTTTTCTCGGCGGCCACAGCGATGAGTTCAGTCTTGTTCATGGTTTTCCTCCTAATTTTTTGACGGATGCCCGTCTCTTTGGTTGATTTATATAGAACGCCGCGGACGGCGATTCTATCAGGGATCGAGTTCCCGCTTGGCCTGCTGCCAGAGGGCTTCCCTCTCATCGGGAGAGCGTTCCGCCAGGGGCTTGTCCCCCGTCAGCTCTTCCATGCGGTCGTACCGGGCGACGAAGCGGTCGCAGGCGCCGCCCAGGGCTTTTTCCGGGTCGACGCCCAGGTGTCGGGCGAGGTTCACTACCGTCGCCAGAACGTCACCGAGCTCTTCCTCGATGTGTTCGCCGGAGGTAATGGCCTCGTCCAGTTCCGCAAGCTCCTCATTGAGCTTTGCCCGGGGACCGGCGGCGTCTTCCCAGTCGAAGCCGTCCTTTGCGGCCTTGGACTGAATCTTCTCCGCCCGCCAAAGGGCCGGAAGCGCGTCCGCCACGTCGGCCATGGCCCGGCCGGTGGATTTCTGTTTCTTTTCCTCCCGCTTGACGGCGTCCCAGGTCTGCAGGACCTCCTCGGGGGTCCCGGCGCTGGCGGTGCCGAAGACGTGGGGGTGGCGGCGGATCAGCTTCTGGCAGGCTTCGTTGCAGACGTCGTCGAAGTTGAAGCCTCCAACTTCCTCCTCCATGCGGGAATGGAAGAGAATCTGCATCTGCAGATCGCCCAGCTCCTCGCGGAGATTCGCCATGTCGCCGTGGTTGATGGCGGCGACGGCCTCGTAGGCTTCCTCCAGCATGTTCCGGCGGATGGACTCGTGGGTCTGGACACGGTCCCAGGGACAGCCGTCCGGCTCACGCAGAAGCGCCATGATGCGCCGGAAGTCCTTGATGGTGTATCGCTCTTTGCATTGAAAATCTACCATAGTTTTTCTCTTTCTGCAACATAAAAGTGAAAAAAAGCCTTGATTTCAGCGGTTTTGTTATCTTTGTTACCGAATGTGGAGGATTCTGGCAACCTTTTCGCCCTTGGGGATGAGCTTCATGTCCTCCAGCGTGATGGCCCGGAGGGCAATGATCATGACAAGATACACCAGAACGCCCGTCGCCACTGCCGCGAGAAACGGGATGGCAAGGCCGTGCGTCACCCCGTGGAGCAGGCCCCACACCGCCCAGGCGGCGACGCCCATGACGGCGGCGCTGATGCCCGCCCGTCCGAAGATGCGCCAGAGATTCATGGGCCGGGCCATGTGCCGGGCGATGAAGATGAGGTTTGCCGTCAGCATGACGAGATAGCAGCACAGGGTCCCAAGAGGCGCGCCGAAGATATTCAGCCGGGGATCGCCCACGAAGAAATATGTCGCGGCGATCTTTGTCAGGAGGCCGAGAAGGCTCGACACCAGCGGCAGCCGCTCGTTGCCGTTGGCAGGCAGGATAGCGTTCGTCATGAGGCTCATGGTCATGAAATAGCACACGACGCCGAGCTCCGCCAGAAGCACCCCGCCCTGGGCCGCGCTGCCGGGGTACAGGAACATCATGCAGGGCCGGGCCAGCACCGCCATGCCAACCGCCATGGGCAGGCACAGAAGCGTACACATCCGCAGGGATTTTTCCGCCACGTCGCAGGCGCCGAGACGGTCCCCCTTCACCCGGGCGGCGGAGATCGCCGGGACAAGGCTTGCCATGAACGGCACCACGAAGGCCGACGGGACGTTATACACCGTCATGGCCTTGGCGTACGCGCCGTTTAAGATGAACGCGGCGGAGGGCGCATACCCCGCGGCATGCTGGAGCTGGTTGAGGGTGATCTTCGAGTCCGCGAGCTGCACAAAGCTCATGATGGAGCTCGAGATCGTAATGGGGATGCCGATGCGCAGAAGGTCCCAGAGTATCTTCCTGCCAGGGTCGGGAACGTCGCTTTCCGGCGTGACCGCCGGGTTCACGTCGTACTTGCGGTGGATCTTGATCTGCATGTACAGCATAGCGGCGAGGCTGCTGACCGTGGTGCCGAGGATGGCTCCGGCGGCGCAGATGTCCACGCTCTTTCCCATGGAGTGCAGGATGCCCGCCGCGCCGAGGCCCACCGCCACCTTTACGGCGGTCTCCACGATCTGGGAGACGGTGGTGGGGATCATGTCGGCGTGGCCCTGGCCATAGCCGCGGTAGGCCGCCGCGACGCACACCAGCACCACGGACGGCGCCATCACGAAGATGCAGCGGGTGGCCTGGATGTCCCCCACCCAGTCCGCCATGGCCGCCGGGAACAGGAGCATCGCGAGCGTCCCGAAAAGACCCATGCCCAAAAAGGCGTACAGCCCCACGCGGAACACCCGCCGGACCTGCTGGTCCCGGCCGACGGCGTTTGCCTCGGAAATGAGCCGGGACAGCGCCACCGGTACGCCCGCCGTGGCGATGGTGAGAAAGACGTTGTAGATTTTATAGGTGACGTCGAAATGGGTGAAGCCGTCGTCCCCCAGGATGTTCCCCAGCGGAATCTTATATACCGCGCCGAGGAGCTTTATGATGATGATGCCGACGGTGTAGATGGCGGCACCATGCAGAAAGTTCTGGCCTTGGCTTTTTTGTTCGGACATATATTCTCCTTGCACGATGCAGGGGCATCGGATAAACGATACTATGAGACAATAGGGTATTAATATACCCCCAAATCCCGGAAAAGTAAAGACTTCCGCCGAAATTGACAGGTTTTGACCGGTTTATTTCGGCATCCGGCGGGCCTTGGCGGTGCAGTCCCGCACCGTCACCCGAATGACCGCCACCCCGGAGGCCATGGCCTCGGTGATGGAGTGTTCCCGCCCGGTCTGGTGAGCCATGAGAAGGGAAAGACCGCGGACCTTCTCGGCAGGGTCCGCCACGATCGCCGCCTCCCCCCGGCCCATGACCGAGGCGTAGGCCGCGCCGTATCGGCAGGGGATGTCCCCGCCGGAGATGGGCTCAACATCGCACTCCAGCTCCACGAAGACATGAAAATCATCGCGGATGCAGTCCAGCTTGTGTCCCTCCGGGGCTCCGTGCAGGTAGAACAGGAAAGCATCCTCCCGGACCTCGTAGCCGTAGTGCAGCGGCACGATATAGGGGTAGTCCCCGTCCATCAGCCCCAGGTGCAGGACCCTCCCCCGCTCCACGATGTCCCGGATGTTCTCCAGCCCCGCGATCTCCCGGTCTGTTCTGCGTATGGAAACGCCCTCCCTGTTTTTTCTACATTGTATGGTATCCGCCGGAGACTGTCAATGAAAATGCAGAAATCCCCTGCCCATCCCGGAGGACGGACAGGGGAATTGAATACTTGCGGTGGATTACGCCTTGCGGACGCCGTCGATGTGGCGGGCGAGGTCCAGCATCTTGCAGGAGAAGCCCCACTCGTTGTCGTACCAGGCGACGAGCTTGACGAAGTTGCCGTTCAGGGCGATGCCGGCCTGGGCGTCGAAGATGGAGGTGTGGGGATCGGTGCGGAAGTCGGAAGAGACGACCTCATCGTCCACGTACTCCAGAACACCCTTCATGGGGCCTTCGGAGGCAGCCTTCATGGCGGCGCAGATCTCGTCCATGGTGGCGGACTTCTCGAGGCGGACGGTCAGGTCGACCACGGAGATGTCGCCGGTGGGAACGCGCATGGCCATGCCGGTGAGCTTGCCCTTCAGGGAGGGGATGACCTTGCCGACGGCCTTGGCGGCGCCGGTGGAGGCGGGGAAGATGGTGTCAAAAACGCTTCTGCCGCCGCGGAAATCCTTCTTGGAGGTGCCGTCCACGGTGCGCTGGGAGCCGGTGGCGGCGTGAACGGTGGTCATGAGGCCCTTCTCGATGCCGAATTTGTCGTTGAGGACCTTCACCATCGGGGCGAGGCAGTTGGTGGTGCAGGAGGCGTTGGAGACCATGTCCATCTCGGGCTTGTACTCCTTGTGGTTGACGCCCATGACGAACATGGGGATATCGTCACAGGGGGCGGAGACGATGACCTTCTTCGCGCCGTTATCGAGGTGAGGCTGCACCTTCTTGACATCCTTGAATTTGCCTGTCGTCTCAAGCACGTAATCGACGCCGAGCTCGCCCCAGTTTACATCCGCGGGGGAGTCGCCGGCGATGACGCGGATGCGCTTGCCGTCGACGATGATGTTCTGCTCGTCGAAGCTGACCTCAGCCTTGAGGGGGCCGTGGACCGTGTCGTACTTGAAGAGGTAAGCCATGTTCTCCGGGCTGGCGTTGTGCAGGTTGACCGCCGCGACATCCAGTCCTCGTTCAAGGCAGATGCGCAGGGCGAGCCTGCCGATGCGGCCAAAGCCGTTGATTCCGATTTTCGCGTTCATAGTGGTGACCTCCAGATATTTGATTCGTGCGCGCCGCTTAAGGGGCGCCCCGTGCGGTATGTTCCAAAATAATTATAACTCTGCGCGCGCAATATTCAAGTTCTATCTCAGAAATCCGCGCGCCGCGCGCCGCCGCGGGTGGCGCAAAATGTCGCAAAAGCTTGAATTCGCGTGTAGTATAGTCTAAAATATAGGCAGAGCCCGCGGAAGCTTCTTCCATGTATCCTTGCCGCGCGGCGGCAGATACTAAACTCCGGAGGTAATCAAATGCAGGAAAACATAAAAATGGCGCTGAATACCCTTTTTGAGGCGTACGCCGTCGTTGAGGACGACCGCTTCACGGAGATAAGCCCCGCTGCGGCAAAGCTTCTGCCGGAAAATGCCGCGGAGCTTGCCGCCTCCGCTGTGCTGCCCCTGCTGCTGACGATAGGCGAGGGCGGCGCGGAGACCGCGCCCTATCGCTTCGGCGGGGAGGACGTCACGGTCACGATCCTGCCCTCCGGCGGACAGACGGTGCTTGTTTTTCAGCCCCGCGCCCGTGCCCAGGGGATCCATATCGCGGGCGAGCGCCTCGGCTATGTCATTCGCAACAGCCTCTCCTCCGGCATGGCCGCTTCCAATCTGCTGTTCGTGGACGATGATGCGCTGCAGCTCAGCCCGGAGGTCAAGTCCTATGTGGCGATGCTGTTCAAAAGCCAGTACCGCCTGCTGCGCACTGCCTCCAACCTCTCGGATTTTGTTGCCTTCAACAACGGCTCGCTCAAGCTGCAGATGAGTGAGGTGGATGTGGCGCGGCTGTGCCGCGACACGGCGGAGGCTGCCGCCCCGCTGCTCACCGGCAGAAAGCTCAGCGTCACCTGCGAGTGTGAGCCGGAGAGCTTCATCTCCTGCGTCGACCGCTCCCGTTTAGAGCAGCTTATACTGAACCTTATATCCAATTCTGCGAAGTACACGCAGTACGGCGGAGCGATAACACTGCGCTTTGCCGCGGATGCGAAAAATATGC
>CAYNZM010000062.1:0-601 GCA_964401725.1 uncultured Oscillospiraceae bacterium | reverse complement strand
CCGTTTCCGATAACGGCCCGGGTATCGACCCGGAAATCATGGGCACGCTGTTCGCCCGCTATTGTGAGCGGCCGGCCGCCGATGACCCGCAGGCCGGCGCAGGCTTCGGCCTGGCCATGGTGATGCTCATCGCGCGGCTCCACGGCGGCACGGTCATCGTGGATAATCGCCCGGGTGAGGGCGTTTCGGTCACGGCATCCCTGCCGGTGCGCCGCGGCCTGAACACCGTCAGCGCAAAGCTGCTGCGGCCCAGCCTGCAGCAGGGTTACGGCTCCGTCTTTGCGGAGCTGGCGGACGTGCTGGATTCCGACGTGTATCTGCCCGCGTTTTTGGACTAAAACTTGATTTTTGAATAAAATGCAGCTCCTTTGTGAATCATAAGCCCGACGCTTTTTGACAAAGGAGTTGCTTTTTTGTGGAAAAAAGAAAAATCGTGCGCCTCATTTCGTTTTCGCTGGCGCTTGTGCTCACCGCCGCGGTCGTGCTCGTCACGCCGGAGGCCGACGCCGCCAGCTACCGCCGCGGCTCTTACGGCAGCGTGGTCAGCCAGATACAGACGAAGCTGAAAAACTGGGGCTATTACAATTATGATGTGGACGGC
>CAYNZM010000061.1:0-11317 GCA_964401725.1 uncultured Oscillospiraceae bacterium | reverse complement strand
CTCCGCTCGCCTGCGCCTTGCCAAGCACACCGGCATGAAGATCATGGAGCTCATCTCCATCGGCACCATCGGCCTCATCAAGGCCATCGGGACCTTCGACGCCGGGAAGAACATCAAGCTCGCCACCTACGCCTCCCGGTGCATCGAAAACGAGATCCTCATGTTCCTGCGAAAACGCAGCTCCCACCGGACGGAGATCTCCATTGACGAGCCGCTGAACACCGACTGGGACGGAAACGAGCTGCTGCTGTCCGACGTGCTGGGCACGGACGGCGAGGAGGTGTCCCGGCCGCTGGAGGACGACGTGGAGCGGCAGCTTCTCATGGAGGCGGTGGAGCGCCTCGACGACCGGGAGCGGACCATCATCCTCATGCGCTTCGGACTCGACGGATACGAGGAACTGACCCAGAAGGAGGTGGCGGACCTGCTGGGCATCTCCCAGAGCTACATAAGCCGCCTGGAAAAGCGCATCATCCTCCGCCTGCGCCGGGAGCTCATCCGGCAACTCTGAATTGACATCCGACCCGTTGTACAGTACAATGGGTCGGAATTTTGCCGGACGGGAGACGCTATGAAGATCGGAACCATTGAACTGCATACCGGCGCGGCCCTCGGCCCCATGGCCGGGGTGACGGACGCCGCCTTTCGGCATATCTGCCTGGAGCAGGGGGCATCCCTCGTCTGCACGGAGATGGTGTCGAGCCGGAGTCTTGTCTATAAGGACGCCAAGACCCGGGAGCTTCTGTACTGCCCGGAGGGGGACCGACCCGTCGCGGCGCAGATTTTCGGCTCCGAGCCCGCCATCATGGCGGAGGCCGCTCCCATGGCGCTGGAGATCTCCGGCGCGGACATTCTGGACATCAACATGGGATGTCCCGTGGGAAAGATCGTGAAAAGCGGCGACGGCTCGGCTCTCATGAAGGACCCGGACAAGGCCTTCCGCATCATCGAGGCCTGCGTCCGGGCGGTGGACAGGCCCGTCACCGTAAAATTCCGCAAGGGCTTCGACAGCGGCAGCGTGAACGCCGTGGAATTTGGAAAAATGTGCGAGCAGGCCGGGGCCGCCGCCATCGCCGTCCACGGACGCACCCGGGTGCAGATGTACGCCGGTCAGGCCGACTGGGATATCATCCGGGACGTGAAGGCCGCCGTGAGCATCCCGGTCATCGCAAACGGCGACGTGTTTTCCGGGGCGGACGCCCTGCGGGTCCTCGCCCGGACCGGCGCGGACATGGTCATGGTGGGCCGGGGCAGCTTCGGAGATCCCTGGCTGTTTGCCCGCATCCGGGCAGCCCTTCTGGGCGAGCCGGAGCCGACACTCCCGCCGCTCACGGAGCGCATCGACACCGCCCTGCGGCAGTTTGAGCTGGCCTGCCGGTGGAAGGACCCCCACACCGCCTGCATGGAAGCCCGGAAGACCCTCTGCTGGTACCTGCGGGGGGTCCCCTACGCCGGACCCTACAAGCGGGAGATCACGCAGGTGAACGATCTCGACGACATCCGCCGCGTCTGCCGCGCCATCCAGCGGGACTTAAAATAACGAAATCCCGGAGCCGAAGCTCCGGGACGTTTTTTGCTGCGGGTCAGTCCGCCGCGACGCTCTCCGCCATGGCGATGAGCTCCGCATCGGTGAAGAGGATCGCATCTCCCTCCTCGTCCCACGCCTCGTCGCTCAGGCGGAATTCCAGGTTCCGATCCGTGTCGAACCAGATAAGGTAATGGCTTCCCGGCGATCCCTCCGGACCGCGTACCAAGATCGCGTCATAACTTTTTACCGTCGTTTCCGAATACTCCGCCGAATGGATAGCATAGTATGCCTTTTCATTGGCAAACTCCAGGGCGGTCGTATCGGTCTCCATGTCGTTCCGGTCAAAGTAACGCTGGTAGCTCAGATGGAGGAAACGCCAGACGCCGTCCGAGTCATCACCCTTCCAGGTGCTTCCGCCGCTGGTAGCTGTGCTTCCATCGCCAGTGAGGTCCCACAGAAGATAGAGTTTATCTGACTTCCACTCAGCACTGTTATAGAGGAAGACATAGCCCTCCGGCAGATCGGTGACGGTGTAGTGTCCCAGGTCCGCGAACACCGCCGCGTCCCGTTCGTTCCGGTCCGCAAAGGGAGCATAAAAATTCGCGGTTTCCTCTGCCATGGCGGCCTGCTGGACGGCATCCAGAGCCGCCACCGCCTCCGCAATGCTCGAGCGATCCCCGCCGGGGGCGAATATGGCGTTCAGCGCCGCAAAATCGATGCCGTCCGCCCAGCGCTCCAGGGTCGTCCGGTCCGCGCCGCAGTAGAACCCGGCGTTCAGATACGCGCCATCCAGCTCCGCCAGGATATAGGCCCGGTCCTGGGGAACGTCGGGTTCCGCCTCCGTTCCGTCCGCGTGTCCCGTGGCCAGAATAACCTCTGTGCCATCCGCGGCGGTGTAGGTCCACTCCGTATAGTCCGCCGGCAGGAAGCCGAAGATCATGGAAAAGGAACCCTTCGCCGCAACGAATATCTCGCCGCTCCTATCCATGCCGCCGCCGTCCATCTGGACGTACGCCTTGAAGCTGCCGTCGTCGAACATGTAATCCCCCCGAACGAGATAGTCATCGGAGAAAATGTCCGCCACGCCGAGGGCCTGACAGAGCTCGTCCTCGGAGCGGAAGCTCACCATGGCGGTGTGGGGCGTGAGGCCGTATTTTGCCATGATCTCGTCCAGCTTTTCTCCCTGCTCCGGGAAGATGGCGTCGTAGAGCGTCGCATAGTTCCGCTCCGTCTCATAATAGCTGTCGTCCTCCCCCAGCTCCGCCCAGGGATTCGGATTCTCCTCCCACCAGGCGTCGTTCCAGGCCGTCCACTCGGCGTAGGCCTTATACTCCGGGCTGTCGGAAAAGCCGTTGGCGGACAGACGCAGCCATCCGCTCCGGACCTCCGGCGTGGGCTGGACCCCCGCCTCGGCGGACACCGTCTCGGGCAGGAGCGCATCCCGCACTGTCAGCGAGTACACCGCCAGGGCGGACACGGTCAGGATCACCGCCGCCGCGGCGATGAGGAGCATCGTGCGTACGTGGTTTTTGGTGTGTGATTTCATGTCGGTTTCCTTTCCCCGGCCATCCAGCCGGATCGCGTCGTATGCCTCCGCGAGCCGGGGGGAAAGGGTCTCGGGGAGCTTCGCATCCCCGGAAAATGCCGCGTACAGGCGGTCGTCGTGTGGATTCATAGGTCAAACTCTCCCTTCTGCAGCGCCGTTTCCAGCGCATCCCTGCCTCGCTTGAGCTTTGCCGTGACCGTGCCGACGGGCATATCGAGAAGCTCCGCGATCTCCCGCGCCCGGAAGCCCTCGCCGTAGTAGAGCTGCATCACCGGTCGGGCGGAGGACGGCAGCAGGGCCATGAGTTCCTCGAAATACAGGCCGCTGTAATCGTCCTCCCGCGGGAATGGCTCCGGCGGTTCGTCCGTGAGGACCAGGCGTCCGCTCTGGCGCAGGATGTCCTTGCAATTGTTGATGAGGACCCTGGTGAGCCAGGTCTTGAAGTACGCCGGCTTGCGGAGCGTTCCCCGCTTCTCCCAGGCATCCAGGACGGTCTGGGCGACGGCGTCCTCCGCGTCCATGGGGCTGTGCAGAAAGCTGCGGGCGATCTTATACAGGCTCTGCTTCTGCGCCTCCATGAGACGAACGAACGCCTCCGCCTCCCCCGCCTGCGCTTTTCGTATGTCGTCGTTTTTCATCGGTCACCTCCGCGCCGGGCCCGGCGTCTACGTGGATTAGACGCGGCAGCGGGGAATTTTGCTGCAAAACGCCCCGGAGAAAACTCTCCGGGGCAGGGATTTATCGGAACACATACACAGCGGCATCAGAGACATCCGCGTCCATCGGAAGCCAGAGGGTGAAGCTCCCCTCGTTGGGAATGGCCTCGTACACCGCTCCATGCACAGCGACGTACACGGGAGAATCCGTCGCCGTCGCCGGGAGGGTGCCGCTGAGCTTCTGCAGGGCGGGATTTGCGGTGCCGGAGGCATCGACGGTGATCTCGCTCTCCACGAGGTCAGCGCCGGTCAGAACGCCGGCATCCCGCTGAGGAGCCTCGTACACCGCGGGATATTTCAGCAGGTAATCCAGCGTCCGCTCCGCCAGCTCGCACACCACCAGCGTCCCGTTCTGCTCCGCGATCCGGTCCAGGCGGTAGCTGTTCGACCGGGAGATATACGCCGCGCCGAAGCTGTCCGCGAGGTACGGGTACAGACTGCGGCCGGAGGAGTCCCGGAACAGCAGGAGGCTTCCGTCCCGATCCGCGCGAGTGGTGGTGATGAGCATGTCGTCGTAGTCCCGGAAGCTGCTGGTGTAGGAAAAGCCGAAGCCCGGAGCGTAGCTGTAGGACGGCTCCCGGTCCGTTCCATGGGGATACAGCATGACGTACAGGTCGCCGGCGTGGGTGTTTTCCACATCGAACGGCCCGGAGAAATAGTCGCTCGCGATGCCCGCGGCGGCGAGGATCGTGTCCGCTCCCAGGGCCGCGCCGCGCTCGGTCCAGTGGCTGTCCCACTGCCAGTACAGCTCATCGGACACGGACGTGAACGCCGCGTACTGGTCGGCATAGTTTACGCCCAGGTCGGTCAGCGCCGCCTGAAGACGCTGCCGGTTCGAGCTCTCCGCCACGGTGACGAACCGGGGCGCGTGGCGCGGGTAGAGCGTATATTTCCCGCAGGGAACGGTGAAAAGGAACTCCGCGCCCTGGCTCTCGGCGTATTCCTGCATCAGCGCGAGGCCTTTCGCCGCGCAGAATATCTCCCGGTCGGACATCTGCCCGTCGCCGGAGAGGTCGTTCACCGCCGCGCCGAAAAACAGCCATCCGTCCGGGCCGATGAGAACGTCGTCGTTCCCGGAGGTGCGGAACACGCCCGCGAGGAGGCGGTCCCAGGCGGTGATGCCGTCAAGCCGCAGGAAAAAGCCCTTGCCGACATAGTCCCGGAGCTGGGAAAGGACGTTCGCGTTCCAGGAGCCGTCGAA
This sequence comes from uncultured Oscillospiraceae bacterium, assembly GCA_964401725.1. Classification (GTDB taxonomy): domain Bacteria; phylum Bacillota; class Clostridia; order Oscillospirales; family Oscillospiraceae; genus CAJOIG01. The sequence goes on along the minus strand of CAYNZM010000061.1, from coordinate 6,326 downwards.
ATTCTTCACCCGGGGCACGGCGGCAGGCGCTTCGTTGGCGGCAGCCTCGGAGGGCCCGGCGATGAGCATGCCCGCCGTCGGCACGAGACACGCGAGGAAAAACACCGCGATGATGATGACATACCAGATTTTTTTCATATCGCCGCCTCCCTCAGAACTGCAAATAGATGAAGGGCTGGAAGCCGTTGACCGCCATGCTCATGACGCACAGGACGAGAAGCCCGCCGCACAAAGCATACGACACAGGCTCTCCCCAGCGGCCGGTGTGCGATTGGAGCCACGGCAAAAGCGCCGTGCTTCCGACGACGCCCGCGAGAAGGCTCGTCATGGACAGGCCCGTGACGCATTTCTGCAGGGTCAGCGTCACCGCCGGGGTGAAGCGGAAGCCCGTGAACATCGCCGCGAGGATCTGCCCGGTCCGGGCAAGGCTCTCCGCCCGGAACAGCACCGCCCCGAGGATCACCACAAGGAGCATATATGCCCGCAGCAGGACCCGCCCGCCGAGGGATTTTTTGAGCTTTGCCGTGGAGATCACGTCCACGCCCTCCAGCACGCAGAACACACCGTTCCACACGCCCCAGAGGATGTACGTCCACGCCGGACCGTGCCACAGCCCGGTCAGCAGCCAGACCACTGCCGAGGGGATCAGGATGGAGAGCTTGTTGGCCTTCGCCCGGCCGTACTTCGCCGCCCAGGTTTTATACAACCGCTGCAGGGGCTTCGACATCACCATGGGCATATAGAGATAGTTCCGAAACCAGGCAGTCAGGCTGATGTGCCAGCGCTTCCAGTAGTCCGTGAGGTCGAGAGCGATGTACGGGTGGTCGAAGTTCTCCGGAAAATCGAAGCCGAACACGGACGCAAGGCCCAGGGCCATGTCGGAGTAGCCGGAGAAATCGAAATACACCTGCACGGCATACCCCACCGCGCCGAGCCAGGCAAGCCGGGCGTCCAGCGCACCCCCGGAAAATGCCGCGTCCACGATGCCCGCCACGATGTCCGCCACCAGGAGCTTTTTCGCAAGACCCACGACGAACCGGCGCAGGCCCGCCGCGGTCTTCTCCGGGGTGCAGGTCCGGTCGTCCAACTGGGACGACGCCGCCCGCCAGCTCAGGATGGGGCCGGAGAGCAGATTTGGAAACAGGGAGATATACAGCGCGGTCTTCAAAAGGCTCCGGGCCATATTCTGCGGCTTGCGATAGACCTCGATGACATAGCCGAGGCCCGTGAAGGTAAAAAACGAGATGCCGAGCGGCAGGCCGAGCCCCGGCAGGACAATGGCCGTGCCAAGGATCGCATTCAGGTTCCCCACGAAAAAGTCGAGGTATTTGTATGCCCCGAGAAGCCCCAGGTCCACGATCACGGCGGCGGTCAGCGCGAGACGCCGGCGGGGTTTTCTGTCCTTTTCAATGGCGCCGAGGATGCGTCCGGCTCCCCAGTTCACGAGGATCGAGCCGATCAGCACCGGCAGATGGGCCAGGGACCCGAAGCAGTAAAACACCAGGCTGAACAGAAGCAGCACAGCGTTTTTCGCCCGGAGGCCGGGGACCAGCCGATAGACGGCGTACAGCACCGGCAGGAACGCAAACAGAAAGATCGCGCTTGAAAAAACCATAGCGAGTTATCCTTTCCTGCGAAAACGGGACCGGCAAAGCGCCGATCCCGTTTCTTGATTTCTCAGCACCACTCCTGGTAGGAGCTGTCCTCTTTTTTCGTCTCGGCGGGGACGTAGGAGACGACCACGCGGCGGTTGGGTTCGGTGCCCGTGGAACTCGTGGTCACGCCCTCGTAGTCCTGGAGCGCGGCGTGGATAACGTGGCGCTCGTAGGAGTTCATGGGCTCGAGAGCCATGCTGCGCTTGTACTTCACAGCCTTCGCCGCCATCTTCTCCGCCAGATGCACGAGAGATTCCTCCCGCTTGGCGCGGTAGTTCTCGGCGTCGACGTTGATGTGGGCTCGCTTGTCGCTGCCCCGGTTCACGGCGTAGTTCGTCAGGTGCTGGATGGCGTCCAGAGTCTCGCCCCGGCGGCCGATGACCGCGCCGATGCCGCTGCCGGTGAGGTTCACATCAAGACCGCCGCCCTTGCGCGGGGTGATCTCGATGTCGGCCTGCACGCCCATGCGCTCGAGAAGGCCGGACAGGAATTCCTCCGTCTGGGCGGCCTGCTCGCCGGTGGGACGGCGGGTTTTCTTAGGGGTCTCGGCGGTTTTTTCCGCCTTCGGAGCCGCCGCCTTGGGGGCGGGCTTTGCAGGCTCCGGCGCAGGCTCGGCCTCCGGTCCCTCATAGGACACCCGCACGACGGCGTCCGCCGCGCCGATGCCCAGGAAGCCGGACTTGCCTCGCTCCACGAGCTCCACGGAGACTTCCTCCCGCTCGAGGCCCAGCTCCGCCAAAGCCTTCGCTATGGCGTCATCCACGGTCTTGCCGCGGAATTCTTTCGTTGTAAGCATAGTTTCCTCCGTTTATTCGTCGACCTTGGGATCGTCCGCCGGCTCGTCGTCCGGGTCTTCGTCCTCGGCTTCCGGCTCGTCGATGAAGGCGTCGTCCTCCGCCGCGACCTCGTCTTCCGTCTCGATGTCGGTCTCGGGCTCCTCCGCGGCGAGGACTTCGTCCCCCATGGTGTCGGCCAGCTCGTCGTTCTCAGCGGCGTAGGCTTCGCTCTCCGCGGCGGCGGCCAGAGTCTTCTCCTCGGCCTCGTCGGGGTTCGTGTAGCGGTCCGCGACATAGGCCCGGCCGCGGGCATAGCGGCGGTTGCCCACCTGGGAGTCGGGAATGTCGTCCTCTATGCCGAGAGCGGCGCGTTTCTTCGCCCGTTCGGCGCGGGCCTCGGCGGCCTTGCGCTCCGCCTCCTTCTGGGCGGCGGCGGCTTTTTTGTTCTTTTTGGACGTATTCTTGTTCTCGACGGTGATGCCCTCGGCCTTCAGGCGTTCCGTCTCGGTGCGCTTCTGCTCCAGCTCCGCCTCCCGGGCCTTCTCCCGGGCGATGCGGTCGGCGTCTTCAATATCAAGCTGCTTATTGAACACGCGGGTGAGGACCACGTCCTGGATGATATTGAACACACTCTGGGCGATCCAGTAGATGCCCATGATGGCAGGCATGGTGAAGCATATCCAGAGGGACACAAGCGGCATCGTGAGCTGCATGCTCTTCATCTGCTGGTTGTTCGCCTCGGTCTGCGGGTTCGCGGCATTGGACACCTTCATAGAGAACCAGCTCAGGCCGGCCGATACGATAGGGATGAGGAACAGGCCGAGATGTGCCCAGTTGAAGCGGTCCCAGCTCCAGAAGCTGATGCTCGGCGTCTGGCCGAGGTCGAGGCCGAGGAACTTGTAGCTCATGGCCTGCAGCTTCTCCGACAGGGACGCGAAGTCCGCGAAATGCTCGGTGATGAACTGGGACTGGAAGATCTGCTCATACGCCGCAGCGCTGCGGCTCGTGGAGTAGTTTGCAAGCTGATAGCCCAGCTCCGCGAGCTTGTTGTAGATCGAGCCGCCCTCCGCCAGAAGCGTGGAGTCCACGCCCATCATGGTGGTCAGGGGGAAGCGGATGGCACGGTAGAGCGCGATCAGAATCGGGAACGGAATGAGCGACCACAGGCAGCCGGACATGGGGTTCACGCCCTCTTCCTTGTAGAGCTTGTTCATCTCCTGCTGGTAGCGCTGCTGGTCGTTGCCGAATTTCTTTTCCAGCTCCTTGAGCCGGGGGGTCATGCGGGAGGTGCGCATCATGCTCTTCTTGCTCTTGAGCTGGAAGGGCAGCATGATGAGCTTCACCACGAGGGCGAAGAGGATGACCGCGACGCCGTAGTTGTCTACCCAGTTGTAGAGCAGCAGCATCAGCGCGCCAAAGGGTTTGGCGATGGCATCTAACATAGTTTCAGTTCTCCTGTTTCGTCAGAGGGGACGACGGCTCACGGCACGGGATCGTAGAAGTCGTGTTCCCCCCGGTGGAAGGGATGACAGCGGCATATCCGCTTTGCGGCGAGAAGACCTCCCTTCGCCGCGCCGTAGCGCTCAATGGCGACAAGAGCGTATTCGCTGCAGGTGGGGATATACCGGCAGCAGGGCGGTCGGAGCGGGGAAATATACTTTCTGTAAAAACGCACAACAGCCAGCAGCAGTCTTTTCATCAAAGCACTGCCCCCAGCTCCCGGCACGCGGCGAGAAATTCGTTCTCGAGCCGCTTATAATCGACCTGCGCCGCGCGGGTGCGGGCCACGACCACCATGTCGCAGCCGGGTTTGAGGCCGGACTCGTGCAGGCGGTATATCTCCCGCAGGCGGCGGCGGACGAGGTTTCTCGTGTGGGCCTTGCCCACCTTAGCCGTCACCGTGAAGCCGAGGCGGTTTTTCGGCGTGCGGTTGCGGCGGATATACACCACAAGACAGGGCCGGACCGCGCTCACGCCCTTGCGGTAGACGCGGCGAAAGTCGTTGTTTGTTTTCAGCGAGGAAGTAAATTCCACAGCTCGCTGCGGCAGGCTCAGTAGCTGAGCTGCTTGCGGCCCTTGCGGCGGCGGGCGGACAGGACCTTGCGGCCGTTGCGGGTGGCCATGCGCTTGCGGAAGCCGTGCTCCTTCTGCGCGTGGAGCTTCTTGGGCTGATAGGTACGCTTCATGGGTAATCTTTCCTTTCTTTTCGTATTACTCAGCAGCGGCAGGACTGCCGCCGTAGTTGGCCAGTAACTTTGATATTATATAAAAATTTTCCCCGGGTGTCAACAAAAACACGCCGTACATTTCCGTCCCGGAGGGGTTCCGGGACGGAAATGCATCGGTTCTTACAGCGCGTTGGTCCTTCCGACGAGGGCGGACAGGTCCACATAGCTCTCGGCCTCGGAGGCGATCTCCTCGTCTGTCTCCACGTCGACGCTTCGATACATGGAAAGGCCGGAGCCGGCGGGGATGAGCTTGCCGATGATGACGTTCTCCTTCAGACCGACAAGGTGGTCCACCTTGCCCTTGATGGCGGCGTCGGTGAGGACGCGGGTCGTCTCCTGGAAGGACGCCGCGGACAGGAAGCTCTCGGTGGCGAGGGACGCCTTCGTGATGCCCATGAGCTTCTGGGTGCAGGTGGCGAGGGAAAGTCCCTCCTCCCCCGCGTCGATCCGGGCCTGGACGGCCTCGTTTGCCGTGCGCATCTCGGAGATGTCCACCACGGTGCCGGAGAGCAGTCCCGTGGAGCCGGGATCGTCCACCTCCACCTTGCGGAGCATCTGACGGCAGATGACCTCGATGTGCTTGTTGTTGATGTCGACGCCCTGCTGACGGTATACCTTCTCGACCTCCTGGACGAGGTAGTTCCGCACGCCCTGACGGCCGTTTTCGTCGTCGTCCACGCCGCGGGTGCGGAGGACGTCGTGGGGGTTCAGGGAACCGCGGGTCAGCTCCTGGCCCTGGTCCACATGCTCTCCCTCCTGCACGATGATGCCGGCGGAGTATGGGATCTGGTAGACCTTGGTTTCGCCCAGGGCTTCGTTTGTGATGGTGAGGGCACAGACGGTGTTTTTCTTCGCGTCCTCCATGGACACGGTGCCGGAAATGTCGGCCAGGACCGCCATGCGCTTGGGACGCCGGGCTTCGAACAGCTCCTCGACACGGGGAAGACCCTGGGTGATGTCTTCGATGTCGGAGCCCGCGGCGCCGCCGGTGTGGAAGGTACGCATCGTAAGCTGGGTACCGGGCTCACCGATGGACTGCGCCGCAATGACGCCGACGGCCTCGCCGCAGTCCACGGGCTTGCCGGTGGCGAGGTTCATGCCGTAGCACTTGGCGCAGACACCGCTCTTGGCCTCGCAGCACATGACGGAGCGGACCTTCACGGAGAAGATGCCGTTGTCCTCCAGGACGCGGGCGTCCACGGGCATGAGCATGTGGTCGGTGTCGAAGAGTATCTCGCCGGTGGCGGGGCTCGCGATGGGCTTTGCGGGATAGCGGCCGCGGATGCTGTCGCCAAAGGTCTGGGCGGCGGAGGCGGCGTCCACGTCCTCGATGCCGGCGGCCTTGAGAGCCGCCACATCCGTCGGGCTGAAGGCCTTATAGCGCGGAACGAGGACATTGCCCTTGTCGTCCTTGATGTCCTGGGGTGCGAACTTGCCCTCCAGGGCGGATTCGTCCACACGGGCGTGGACGATCTTGTCCAGAATGACCTTGGCGTCGTTGCCGGCGGTGGTGCCGCAGTCCGGCTCCCGGATGATGACCTCCTGGGAGACGTCCACGAGACGGCGGGTAAGGTAGCCGGAGTCCGCGGTACGCAGGGCGGTGTCGGCCAGGCCCTTGCGGGCACCGCGGCTGGAGACAAAATACTCGAGGACGGTCAGACCCTCGC
>CAYNZM010000060.1:0-11548 GCA_964401725.1 uncultured Oscillospiraceae bacterium | reverse complement strand
GGCGTCGGCCAGCTCCTGCTGCACGTCACCACCACCGCCATCATCGAGATCGCGGAGGACGGCCAGACCGCGAAGGGCTTCTGGTACTCTCCCGGCATGATCGCGGAATCCGGCTCCTCCGGCAATACCATCTGGGAGGCCTATGGCGTGGACTTCGTGAAGGAAGGCAATGAGTGGAAGATGTGGCATCTGCATATGTTCACGGACTTCATGGGCAGCTTCTACATCACTCTCGGCGGTTCCTCCGGCGAGCCCAACACCTCCGTCACCCCGACGGCTGCTGCCTCCGGTGAGACCGCGGCGGACAGCAACACCCAGGGCGCTATGACCGACGTGGACGAGTTCCTGCGTCACGAGTACCTCTCCAGCCCGCAGTACAGCGAGTTCTCCAGCCACCGTCTGCGCAGCGAGATGGAAGTCATTCCCATCCCTATGCCGTATGACACCTGGAGCTTCGACGTTTCCAACTTCGGACCCACCGCGGCAGAGTGGGAGGCCCTCGGCGTTGATCTGAACGCCTGGTATGCCGCCCACAAGTAATTACCGAAAAAATGAACAGCGTCTCCCATCCGGGAGGCGCTGTTTTGCGGTTTTCAGGGTTCCGAAAGAGTCATCTCCGCGTCGGTGATGGCGCACATGTAGAGGTTTTCCTCCTGTTTGGAAAAGGTCCCCGTAACGGTGACCGTCTCGCCGTTTTCGGGGTAGTCGTCGGGGTAGGTAAGGCCGTCCGCGTCCGCGAGAAAGAATTGCAGGCCCTGGGAGCAGCAGGCCGTGGCGTCCGGGATGATGCAGTTGAAGTAGGGCTCGCCGGTGACGGGGTTTTCGTAGGCGGAGAAATATCCCTCGATGCGAACGACCTTGCCGTAGTACGGCTCCGGCTCGTAGCGCATGTTGTAGACCTCGGAGTAGACCATGGTGCTGCTCAGGCGGGTGAGGTCCAGGTCCACGCCGCCGGCGGGATCCCCCAGGGCAGCGGCGTTCCCGGTGGAGCCGCAGCCGGCAAGAAGGCTCATCGCCATGGCCGCGGTCAGGCATATGGTTTTTCGTCGGGTGGTATTCATAGTTCGGCAAGGAAGGTGACGGTGTCTCCGACGGTGGTGGCCCGGATGCTGCCGCCGTACATGGTGACGATCTCGTGGGCGATGGCAAGGCCGAGGCCATGGCCGTCCTGGGCGGCGCGGTGCTCCGGTGCCCGGTAAAATCGCTCGAAAAGACGCTCCGGGTGGAGCTCCGTCTCCGGGGGGACGGTGTTTTTCAGTTCGATCTCGGCCTTTTTTTCCCGGCGGAGGGACAGGCGGATGGACCCGCCCTCGGGGGTGTATTTCACGGCGTTGTCCATGAGAACGGAAAATAGGGTCCGCAGAGCATCCTCGTTTCCCGTGACCGTGATCTCCGGGCGGATGTCCGCCGTAATGGTCTGACCGTTCATGAGGGCTTTCGGACGGAAGTCTGCCACGGCGTTTTCCGCCAGCAGCGAGAGGTCCACCGGCAGGTCCGCGGCGTTTTGCTTTTTTTCGTCCAGCAGGGAATAGGTGGTGAGCTGGTCGATGAGCAGGGCCAGGTGATCGGCCTGTTCCTGGGCGCTTTCCAGCCACTCCGTCCGCCCGGTCTCCAGCATCTGGATGTCCAGGTCCGACACGATGACGCCCAGGGGCGTTTTGAGCTCGTGGCTGGCGTTGGAGATGAATCGCCGCTGGCTTTCGATGTTCTGGGCGAAGGGCTGCATGGCTTTTTCGGAGAGCAGGGTCACGAGGGCGAACACCAGCAGGAAGCTCGCGATCCCCACGAGGACGGTGGTCCGGCGCAGGGAGCGAAGGGCTGCGAATTCCGTCTCGCAGTTCACGAACACGATGCGGTACGGCGTGTCCCGGGTCGCAACGAGATAGCGATAGGGTCCCACGGTGCCGGCGTCGGAGTTTCCCGCGAGCAGTCCCTCCAGCAGGGTCCGGGCGTCGTACCCGGAGGCGACGGTGAGCATGTCCAGCTGATGCTCCAGGATGGGACCCATCATGTTTCCCGTGAGGATGAAGTAGCTCGTCTCGTTCATGATCCCGGCGCTGTTCATGTCCACCCAGTTTCGGATCTCCTGGGGGGTGCTGGCCACCATGCCGATGGGCGGTCCCATCTGGCTCTCCGCGAGAAACGCAAGGCGGGCGTCGATCCGGGAATAGACGTTCTGGCGGTTTACCAGGTTCACCCCCAGCAGGATCACCACGAGGACCACGAAAAACGCCTCCATGACGATGCGGATGAACCGCACGCGGAGTTTTTTGATCATAGCGGGAGCTCCTGCAGGGAGTACCCCACGCCCCGCTCGCCGCGGATGAGGACCCGGCCGCTGACCTGGTCGAGTTTTTTTCGCAGGGAGGAAATGTGCACCCGCACGACGCTCATGTCGGGCATATCCTCCCAGCACCAGACCCGCTTGCAGAATTCCTCGGTGGATACGCTCCGACCCGGGTCCCGGGCGAGAAGCTCCAGGATCTGGTACTCCTTGCCGGTGAGACGCGCCTGGCCCAGGGGACCGGTGACGCTGTGATCGCCGCCGTCCAGGGTGACGTCCGCGAAGGTCAGGGCGTCCGGGCGATAGGACGGCCGCCGCCGCACCAGGGCACGGACCCGGGCGAGAAGCTCCTCGGAGTGGAACGGCTTCGACATATAGTCGTCCGCGCCGGCGTCGTAGCCCTCGATGCGATCATTCATCTGGGTCTTGGCGGTGAGGACCATCACCGGGGTATGCACCCCCGCCGCCCGGAGACGCCGAATGACCTCCACGCCGTCGATGCCCGGCATCATGATGTCGAGGATGATGCCGTCGTACAGGTTCGCCACGCCGTAGTCCAAGGCGTCCGAGCCGGTGTATACGGCGTCCACCGTGTAGCCGGCGTGCTCCAGAATGGCGGTCAGCGCACGGCAGTATGATCGGTTGTCCTCCGCTACGAGAATCCGCATGGGTGTGCCTCCTTTGCCGCTGGTTTCTTCCATTATACGACGGCCCGGGCCGAAGGGAAAGAGCGGCGGACAAAAAATATCAAAATAGATTGCAATTCTATTATCAATATTATACAATAAATCCAGTGGGAAAGCAAATCTCCGCCGACTACCGGCGGGACAGGAGAAAGGATGAAATCCATGAAAAAGGAAAGCAAAAAGATCGCCCGCCGAGACTTCCTCAAAGGCGCGGGCGCGGTGGCTGCCGGCGCGGCGGCGGTGTCCGTTTTCGGCGGCGCGGCCCTGGCCGACCAGGAGCCGGATGCCGCTTCCGGCGCCAGCACCGTGGCCGGGGAGCAGGAATACAGCGCTCCCGTCGCCGGCGGCACGAAGTACACCACCTTCGCAAACCCGGACGAGATCGGCGTTCTCCACACCGCGTCCTTCACCGCTACGGCGGACGTGGTCGTCGTCGGCACCGGCATCGGCGGTATGATGGGGGCGATGATCCTGGCGGAGCAGGCCCCGGACGCAAAAATCCTTCTGCTGGAGAAAAACGCCGATTGCGGCGGCAGCACGAATTACGCCGAGTGCAACACCCCCTCCGGCGGTACCTCCGACCGGGTGCAGGCCTATAAATCCGGCTATGCCCAGTCCGCCGCCAGCAGCTACATCAAAGACCCCATCCTCATCGCGGAGCTGGCCCTGGACCGGGGCAAGAACTCCGCCTGGCTCTTTACGAAGCATAACATTGGCTGGTCCGGCATGTTTTATGAAGGCGGCAACGGACGCATCCCCATCCAAAAGCTCCGGGCGGAGATCGAGTCCGACCCGGCTTACAAAAACATCGACCTGCGGCTGAATACCCGCGCCACGGCTCTCGTCGTCTCCGAGGACGGCTATGAGGTCACGGGCATCCAGGTGGTGAACGCCGACGGCAGCTATACCACCATCACCTGCAAAGCGGTGCTTCTTGCCACCGGCGGCCTTTCCACAAACTTTGCCCTGCTGAGCTATTACACCGGCCAGGATGTCCAGGAAAAATGCCACGGCTGGGGCGAAGGCCAGGACGGCGACGGCCACCTCCTGGTGGAGCAGACCGCCCACGGTCAGTGCAAGGGCATCACGGTGTCGAGCCTTTTCAACAACGTCAAGGGCTTCGAGTACGACTCCCCCCTCGGCGTCGCCGCTACGATGCAGCCTGCAAACCTCTATGTGAACCAGTACGGCCTGCGCTTCACCAGCGAGGTCATCAACGATACCGCAGCCTCCGGCAAAATGGTGGAGCTGGCGGGAAAGGTCTGGTCCATCCTGGGCCAGGGCCTCATCTCCCACTTTGAAAACGGCGGCTGCACCCGTCACTACTCCGCTTTCTCCGACGCGCTCGTCGGCGCGGAATGCGATCTGCAGAGCGAACTGACAAAATACGCCGGAAACGAAAACGTCGTCAAGGCGGACACCATCCCGGAGCTCGCCGAAAAGATGGGCGTGGACCCGGCGCGGCTCGCGTCCACCGTGGAGCAGTATGAAGCCGACTGTGCCTCCGGCGAGGGCGACAGCTTCTTCGGCAAGGCCGCGTCGTATATGATCCCTCTGGGGGATGGCCCGTACTACGCCCTGCGGCTGAGCTCCGGCGTGCTGAACACCAACGGCGGCATCCGCATCGACTACAACGCCAACGTCTGCGATCCCTACTTCACCCCCATCCGCGGCCTCTTCGCCGCAGGGGTGTGCTGCTCCGGCTGGGACGGCGAGGTCTACGGCGGCGGCACCTGCCAGACCTCCGGCATGTGGGGCGGCTCCAAAGCGGCTCGGGTCATTGTGGAGGACTATCTCGGCGGCAAGGTGGCGGACGATTGGTTCGGCCCGGAGGAATACGTTTCCGCCGCTTCCGGCAGCTCGTCGTAAGCTCCGAAAACAAAATAATCACCCGTCGGTCGATAAGTGGACTGACGGGTGATTTGTTGGCGGGGTGGTTCAGGCCATAGCGCCGCGGATGAGGGAAAGCAGCTCGTCGTAGGTCTCGCAGGCGGGGATATGCGGATAATCCTTGCGGATGCTCTCCGGTGCGCGGAAGAGAAATCCTGTCTTCGACGCTTCGATCATGGCGAGGTCGTTGAAGCTGTCGCCGCTTGCGATGGTCTCGAAGCCGCAGGACTGCAGGGCCCGGACGGTGGTGAGCTTCGTCTTGTCGCAGCGGAGCTTGTAGCCCGTGATCTCGCCGCTGGGGGCGACGGTCAGCTCGTTGCAGAAGATGGCGGGCCAGCCCAGCTTTTTCATGAGGGGCTGGGCAAACTGGGTGAAGGTGTCGCTTACGATGATGGCCTGGGTCTCGGCCCGGAGGGTGTCGAGGAACTGCTTCGCGCCGGGCATCGGGTCGATGGCGGCGATGACGTCCTGAATCTCCTTCAGGCCCAGTCCGTGCTCCCGCAGGATGTCCATGCGGTAGTGCATGAGCTTGTCGTAATCCGGCTCGTCCCGGGTCGTGCGGCGCAGCTCGGGAATGCCGGCCGCCTCGGAAAAGGCGATCCAGATCTCGGGGACGAGCACGCCCTCGAGGTCCAGGCAGGTGATATACATGGTGTTCTTCCTCTCTTTGTTTCTCTCGTACCAGTAAACTCCCTTTTGGGATGTTTGTCAAGTCGTCACAGTTCGTGGAATTCCAGGTCCTCCTCCGTCACGACCCGCGGCTCCTTCCGGTTCATCCGGTCGTAGATGCAGGGTACGACGAACAGGGTCATCAGCGTGGCGTACAGCAGTCCGCCGATGCAGACAAGGGCCACGGGCTGCATGAGCGCCGTGCCGACATTCTGACCGAGCGCCATGACGATAAGGCCGAGGACCGTGGTCAGGGAGGTCATGAGGATCGGACGCAGGCGGGTGACGCCCGCCTCGATGAGCGCGTCCCGACGGGGCATGCCGCCGGCCCGGAGCTGGTTTACATAATCAACCAGCACGATGCCGTTGTTCACGATGATGCCTGTGAGCATCACAAAGCCGATGAGGGAGATGACGCTCACGTCGAGGCCGGTGATGAGGAGGGCGAAGAAGCCGCCCGTGAAGGCGAGGGGGATCGTGAACATGACGATGAAGGGACTTTTGAGGCTCTGGAACTGGGCCACCATGATGAAATACACCAGCACCAACCCCAGCAGGAGCATGAGGCCAAGCTGTCCCACGGCCTCCATAGTGGTCTCGTTCTCGCCGGAGAACTCCACGGTCACATCCCCGGGAAGGTCCAGCGATGCCGCGGCTTTTTGGGCCGCTGCGGTGACGAGGGTGACGTTATAGCCCTCCGCTACCTGGGCGGTGACGCCGATGTACCGGCGCTGCTCGCTGCGGCGGATGGTGGCGAGGCTCACGGTTTCCTCCAGCTCCGCTACGTCGTGCAGGCGGAAGGTCTGGCTCTTGCCGTCACCGTCGGTATAGGTGAATTTCATGGCCGCGAGCTGCCAGCGGGTGAAGCCGCTGCCGGTCTCCACGATGACGTCCGCCGTGATGTCGTCCATGTCCATGGCGAGGGCGGTGGTGGAGGTGGCGAGGCGAGAGGCGATCTCCCCGTAGAGCTGGGCGACGGTGTAGCCCTTCTCCATGGCGGCGTTTTTGTCCACTCGGACGTGGATGGCGGGGGCGGCGTCCTCAAGACCTGGGTCGGCGCTTACCACGCCGGGGACCGTCTCGAAGGCTCCCGCCAGCATCCGGGCGGCGGTCTGCAGGTCCTCCATGTCCGTGCCGTACACGTTCACAGCGATGCCGCTGCCGGTGAGATAGCTCATGTCCATCATCTGGGAGTCGGCGGAAATCTCGCAGTCCAGGTCCCCGCAGATCTTTTCGATCTCCCGTCCCGCCGCCGCGCCGGATACTCCTTCCGGCAGGGTGACGTATACCGTTACGTCGTTGCCGCTGCCGGCGGACAGGAGGGAGGCTCCTCCCATCATGGCTCCGACGGTCTCCACGTTTTCCACCTCCGCGATGCGCCGCAGAGCCTCGTCCGCGGTGGCGACGGCCTCGTCCCGGGTGGCGTCCTCCGGCATGGTGATGGTCACGTTTACGGTGTTGGAGTCCATGGCGGGCATGAAGCTGAAGCCCCGGCACAGGGCGAGATACCCGCTGCCCACGAGAAGCGCCAGCGCCAGCAGCAGCACCGCGGGCTTGTGGTCCAGGGACCAGCCGATAGCGGCGCGATAGACGCGGTGGAAGCGGCTCTCTCCGTTGGCGGCGGTTTTGGTTTTCAGCGGCTTTCGCAGCATGCCCTGGGCCATGGCGGGGACCAGCGTCAGCGCCACGATGAGGCTCGCCATCAGGGAATAGCCCATAGTGAGGGCCAGGTCCGTAAAGAGCTGCCGCGTGAGGCCCTCCACGAATACGATGGGCAGAAACACGCACACCGTTGTGAGGGTGGAGGCGGTGATGGCGCCGGCGACCTGCCTCGTTCCGGCCACGGCGGCCTGGGCGGCGGTAGCGCCTTTGGCCCGCAGGCGGTAAATGTTCTCAATAACGACGATGGAGTTGTCCACCAGCATACCCACCGCCACGGCGAGGCCGGACAGGGAGATCATGTTGATGGTGACGCCGGAAAAGTACATGAGGACCACGGCGAACACCAGGCTCAGGGGGATCGACACGAGGGTGATGACCGTGGGCCGCCAGTCCCGCAGGAACAGTACCAGCACGAGGATCGCGAAGACCGCGCCGGTGAGAAGGCTCTCCAGAATGGAACGGACGATGAGGCGGATATAGCCCCCCTGGTCCATGAGGGACACGAACCGCAGACCCGGGTAGGCGTCCTCGAGGGAGGCAAAGCGGTCTTTCAGTGCCTCGGAGACGTCCGCGGTGGCGGCGTTCGACTGCTTTTCAAACATCAAAATGAGGCCGTGCTCCCCGTCCAGCCGGGCATAGGTTTCCGCGCTGTTATCCGTGACGAAAATCTCCGCCACGTCCGAAAGCGTCACCGCGCCGACGCCCTCCACGCCGGTGTCGAACAGGACGAGGGCTGCCAGCTCCTCCACGTCCTCGATCCCGTCGCCCACGGAAACCATGTAATTCACGCCGTTCTGGGCGACATATCCCGCGGGCATGGCGAAGCTCTGCGCGCCGAGGATGGCGGAGACGGTGCTCATGGAAATGGTGTCCGTGATGTCTGCGGAGGCAAGGGCGGAGGTCCGGGAATCCTCAATGGAGTCAAGGCCGGAGTCCACCTGGGCCATGGCGGAGTCCACGGCGGCGGAGTTCGTGGCAAGCTGGGCCGCGGCGTCCGCAAGGCCCAGAAGTCCCTCGCTTTTCGCGGCGCTTAGGGTCCCCATGGCCTCGCTGAGCTGCATGGTCCCGGCGTCCAGCTGGGCCAGGGCGTCGGTGAGAAGGTCCGCGCCTTCCTGGGCCTGCAGGAGACCTGCCTCCATCTCGTCCACGGCGGCGTAGGCGGAGTCCCGGTCCAGCTCCAGGGCGGCGAGGGTCCCGTCCAGCGCGGCCAGCTCTCCCTGCGCCGCGGCAAGCTCCGCCTTGGCGGTGAGGATGTCCACGGCGGCAGTATAGCGTCCGCTGCCAAGCTCATCCAGCGCGTTTTCCGCGTCCGATACGGCGTCCAGCGCCGCGAGATAGTCCTCGGAAGCATAGAGCTCCGCGATCCGCGCGTCCGGATCGATCTCGTTTCCGTCGCCGTCGTATACCGGCTCCCCGGCGTCCCGGGCTTCTTCCAGGGCGGCGATCCCGTCGGTGAACACGGCGAGGGCCTCGTCGGCGGCGCTGAGGGTATCGAGGGCGTTTTCCAGCGCGTCGATGCGGGCGGCGAGGTCATTTTCCCGGGCCTCGAGGCCGGAAAGGCTCTCCCGGATGGGACGGAGGATGGAGAGGGTCGTCTCGAGCTGGGAGGCGGTGCTGTTCAGGGAGACGAGCTGCTGCTGCAGCTCCATGCGTCCCTCCAGGGCGGCGACGGTCTGCTGGCTGATGGTGGTTTCCGCCAAAGCGGTCTGGCTCACGAGCTGAGATTTTCCGCTGGAGAGCTGGCTCTCCGCCTCGTCCAGCGCCGCCCGGGCTTCTTCCAGCTCGGCGCGGGTCTTTTCGAGGTCCGCCGCGGCGTCGTCCAGCTTGCGGCTCACGCCGGCGGCCAGCCGGTCGTTTACGTCGTCGATCTTGTTCTGGTCGATGACGACGTGCACCTGCCGGGACACGGAGCCGATGGAGGAGATGCGTGCGACGCCGGTGACGCCCTCCAGCCGGGGAAGGATCGTGTCGTCCACGAAGTCCGAAAGCTCCACGGTGTCCATGCCCTCCATGGAGACCGCCGCCACCGCAACGGGCAGGAGGGAGGGGTTGATCTTCAGCACATACGGCGAGCCGACGGTGTCGTCCCACCCGCCGGAGACGGACAAAATGTTCTGCTGGATGTCCACGCCGATGGTGTCCATATTGACGGACTCCTCGAATTCCAGCATCAGCACGGAGGCGTTCTCGCTGGACGAGGAGGAGATGGATTTTATGTGCTCCAGCGTCGCCATGGACTGCTCGAGGGGCTTTGTGACCTCCTCCTCCACGGTCTCGGGGCTGGCGCCGGGGTAGGTGGTCAGGATGACGACGTAGGGAAAGTCCATGTTCGGCAGCAGGTCCGGCGTCATCCGGGTGAAGGCGACGATGCCGAGGATCACCACGGCCAGGGCCGCAACGAAGATGGTGAGTGGTTTTTTTACGCTGAATTTGGACATGGAAACACTCCCTTTGCAATCAATAGCAATTCATTATACCACACCGGTCCGAACGGCAACAGCCGACCGGACCGGTGTTTACAGAAAGTTTAAAACATCAGTTGATTTTCAGCGTCTCCCACAGGGTGTTCAGGTAGTCGAGGTGCTCCGCGTCCAGGTTGCGATAGGCAAAGCGGTTGAAGAGCTCGGAGAAGCTGCCGATGTCGGGGTAGAGAATGGCGAGGGCTTCCTCGCCCATGTCGTCGAGATACTCCTCGTTTTCCGTCACGAGGGAGTTCGGGCAGGCGTAGGAGATGTATTCGGCGTTCGCGATGGCGGGTTCCTCGGAGAGCATGAAGTTTATGAAGATTTCCGCCAATTCTTTATCCCCGCAGCAGGAGGGAACGCACATGGCGTCCACGAAGTAGTTCGTCTGCTCCGGGGCATAGAACCGCAGGTCCACGTTGTCCGCCTGGGCGTCGGCCATGGTGAAGTAGTCCCCGGCGTAGTAGGCGGCGATGGCGGCCTCGCCGGATTCCATCATGTTGTATATCTCGTCCATGACGTAGCTCTTCACCAGCGGACGCTGCTCCAGCAGAGACGCGAGAGCCGCGTCCCACACGGCATAGTCCGGATCGTTCACGCTGACCCCGGCGCGGTACATCGCCGTGCCGAAGGCGTCCCGGGAGTTGTTGAACTGCAGGATCTGCCGGGTGTACTTGGGGTTCCACAGGAGGTCCCAGGTGCCGATGTCCTCCTCGTCCACCACGTTCGCGTCGTAGATGATGCCCACGAAGTTGTAGGTGTAGGGGACGGTGTAGAGGTCCTCCGGGTCGTAGAACAGACCGCGGAAGTCCCCGCCGATGTATTGGTAGTTCGGGATGTTCTCAAAGTCCAGCGGCAGGAGCATACCCTCGTCGATGAGCCGGGCGATCATGTAGTCCGAGGGGATGATCACGTCGTAGCTGACGGCGCCGGAGGCGAGCTTGGCGTACATGTCCTCGTTGGAGGCGAAGGTGGTGTAGTTCACCTTGACCTTCTCGCCGTATTCCTCCGCGTACCAATCCTCGAAGGCGGCGATGGTGTCGAGCGATCCCTCCGAGCCGTCGGAGATATATTCGCCCCAGTTGTAGACATTCAGCACGCGGGTCTGCCGATTGCCGAGGGAGATCACGAGGACCACAAGAAGCGCCACGGCTACCACGCCGCCGCCGAGGGAGAAGAAGAGCTTCTTCCGGGCGGAGGGAGCGGTCTCCTCTTTTTGGATTTGTGCGGCGAGAGCGGCGGCCTTCTCCGCCTTCCGGGCGGCGCGGCGGGCCTTCCGGGCGGCGTGGAGACGCCGGCTGTCCTCGTTGTCCGCGAGATTGGACAGCAGCATCAGCGCGAGAATCACGAAGAAGATGATGGTCGCGAGGGCGTACATCTTCGGCGTGACGGTTTTTTTCGTCATGTTGTAGATGCGGATGGGCAGAGTCTGGAAGCCGGTGCCGGAGGTAAAGTAGCTGATGACGAAATCGTCCAGGGACAGGGTGAAGGACATAATGAAGCCCGTGATGACGCCGGGGAGGATCTCGGGGATCTCCACCTTCAGAAACGCCCGCAGCGGCGTGCAGCCCAGGTCCATGGCGGCTTCGGGAAGAGATTTGTCCATCTGCTGCAGCTTCGGCAGGACCTGCAGGATGACGTAGGGCAGGCAGAAGGTGATGTGGGCGATGAGCATGGTCCAGAAGTTCAGGCTGGTGCTCAGGCCCATGAGGCGGCCTGCAAAGACGAACATCAGCATCAGGGAGATACCGGTGATGATGTCCGGGTTGGTCATGGGGATGTTGGTGACCGTGTTGTAGGCGGTCTGCAGGTATTTGTTCCGCAGCTTGTTGATGCCCACGGCAGCGGCGGTGCCCATGATGGTGGAGATGGTGGAGGCCGACAGGGCCAGCACC
>CAYNZM010000059.1:0-12081 GCA_964401725.1 uncultured Oscillospiraceae bacterium | reverse complement strand
CCGAAAAACCATGAATCTTTCCGCCATGGCCCGCAGTCCCCGCATCACCCAGGAGCTGACCCTCCCCAAGGGACCAGCCTATGTCTCCGGCAACGAGCAGATGCTTACCCAGGCGATCCTGAACCTCTGCATCAACGCCTGCCAGGCCATGGGGGAGGACGGGACCCTCACCATTACCGCGGAGCCGGAGGACCGCTCCGGACGGAGCTATGTCACGATCCGCGTCCGGGACACCGGCCCGGGCATATCCGAGGAAAAAATGGGCTCCCTGTACGATCCCTTCTACACCACGAAGGGGGAGCGGGGCACGGGTCTCGGTCTTGCCATCTGCCAGAAGATCATCGAGACCCACAAGGGCACGATCCAGGCGGCGAACCGTCCCGAGGGAGGCGCGGTGTTCACCGTCCGCATCCCGGCGGCGGACCCCTCTGCGGGGGACGACCTCTGAAAACAAAAAACCATCCGAGAGCGGCGATGCCGTTTTCGGATGGTTTTTGGGGGCTTACAGGACCTTTGCCAGGAAGGCTCTGGCCCGTTCGCTCTGGGGCGCGGCGAAGAAGGCCTCGGGGGTGTTTTCCTCCACGATGAGACCGTCCTCCATGAAGAGGATGCGGTCGCCGACTTCCTTCGCAAAGCCCATCTCGTGGGTGACGACCACCATGGTGAGACCGTCCTGAGCCAGCTTGCGCATGACATCCAGGACCTCGCCCACCATCTCCGGGTCCAGGGCGGAGGTGGGCTCGTCAAAGAGGATGACCTCCGGGTGCATGGCGAGGCTCCTTACGATGGCGATGCGCTGTTTCTGCCCGCCGGAGAGCTGGGCGGGGTAGGCGTCCGCCTTGTCGGCAAGGCCGACGCGCTCCAGGAGCGTCATGGCCTCCTGCCTGGCCTCGGCCTCGGTCATGAGCTTCGTGCGGACCGGGGCGAGGGTGATGTTTTTGAGGATGGTCATATTGGGGAAGAGGTTAAAGTGCTGGAACACCATGCCCATCTTCTGCCGCATTTTGTTGATGTCGGTCTTGGGGTCCGTCATGGAGACGCCGTCGAACAAGATCTCGCCGGAGGTAGGCGTTTCCAGCATGTTCAGGCAGCGTAGGAAGGTGGATTTGCCGGAGCCGGAGGGGCCGATGACCACGACGCATTCGCCCTGTTCGATGTGCTCGGAGACACCCTTGAGCACGTGCAGGTCCCCAAAGGTCTTGTGCAGGTCTTTAACGACGATCACTTGCTCTCAGCCTCCTTTCAAAGATGCCCAGAAGCCAGGTAAACAGCATGACGAGAATGAGATATACCACGGCGGTGCCGAGGAAGGGGAACATCGCCTCGTAGGTGCGGCTTACGACGGCGCGGGCGGCGTAAAGCAGCTCCTTGCCGCCGATGACGCTGATGAGGGAGGTGTCCTTCAAAAGCACGATGAACTCGTTTCCCAGGGCGGGGAGGATGGCTTTGACGGCCTGGGGGATGATGATGAACCGCATGGTGTCCACATAGCCGAGGCCCAGGCTCCGTCCGGCCTCGTTTTGGCCGGCGTCCACCGCCATGAGGCCGCCGCGGATGATCTCCGCCTGGTACGCGCCGGAGTTGATGCCCAGGGTCAGCGCGCCGACCAGGGCGAAGTTCTTGCTGGAGGAGAAGATGACAAAGCCCATGATGAGAAGCTGGACCATCATCGGCGTACCGCGGATGACCGTGACATAGATCTTGAAGATGAAGTTCAGAACGCTCAAAAACGGGTTCTTATGCCCGGGGCGCTGCTGGTCGTGGGCGGTGCGGACCACCGCCACGATGATGCCGAGGATCACGCCCAGGATCAGGGCCAGTGCCGTGACGTACAGCGTGCGGCCGACGCCCTCCAGGTATTGCTTCCAGCGGTCCGCCTCAACGAAGGCCTGGTAGAAGTAGACGTAGAACTTCTGCCACGCGGTGACGGACGCGCCCGAGGTGATCAGCGCCTTCCATGTGGTATAAAGCTCCAAGGGGAAGCACCTCACTTTCATTTAAAAATATTGGCATCGGACAGGGCGGTGCGGACCGCCCTGTCCGATGTGAAAACTCGGGGGAAAAATTACTCAGCCATGTATTTGTCCACGATGGACTGCACGGTGCCGTCAGCCTTGAGCTCGGCCAGAGCGGCGTTGATGCCGTCCAGAAGAGCGGTGTTGCCCTTGGAGACGCCGAAGGCAAAGTTCTCGGGCTCATAGGTGGAAGCCTCCATGACGAGGCCGGGGTTGACCTGGATGAAGGCCTTCGCCACCGCGTCGTCCATGAGGATGCAGTCGATCTGGTCGTTCATAAGAGCCTGGAAGACGGTGGTGTAGGTGTCGTAGGCGATGACATGATCCGTGCCGTAGTCGTCCTCGGCGTAGATGTGGCCGGTGGTGCCGCGCTGGACGCCGATGGTCTGCTCGCCGAGGTTGTCCATGGTGATGCCGGAGCCTTCCTTGGAGACGATGGCCTGGGTGATGCTGATGTAGGTGTCGGTGAAGTCGTAGACGAGCTTACGATCCTCGGTGACGGTGACGCCGGAGACGACGGCATCGCTCTTGCCCTGCTGGGCGGCGAGAAGCGCGGAGTCGAAGTCCATGGCGTCGATGACGAGCTCGAGGCCCAGCTTGTCGGCGATGAGGGTCAAGATCTCGGGCTCGATGCCCACGATGGCGCCGGCGTCGTCGGTGTACTCAAAGGGAGGGAAGTCGGGGCTCGTGGAGATGGTGAGCTTGCCGGCGTCGATGGTGGTGATGGCGGCGTCGGCCGTCTCGGTGGTGGAGGCGGAGCTGTTGCTGCTGCCGCAGGCGGCGCACAGGCTCAGCACCATGACAAGGGCGCAGAGAAGCGCGATGGTCTTTTTCATTTTGGTATACATCCTTTCGAATTGATTTCTGTTGACATGGTGCATTATATAGCGCAATATTTGAATATACAAGGGATTATTCACAAATTAATGAATATTTTTGAATTTTATGCAAAACCGTGGATATGCGCGCATTGACCCGGAGGGTTTTTGTGCAGTTTTTCATAATGCCGGTCCGGACCGGGAAAAATAATGCAGTCCCGCCAAAAATCTCCCTGAAAACGCTTGCAAAAAACGAAACAAAGTATATAATGAAAGGGCGAGAATGTTAATGTTTGAACATTGACTTTGTGAAAGAGCTTGCCCGATTATGAACAATATCGTCCTCTACGCCCCCGAAATCCCACAAAATACCGGCGCCATAGCCCGGACCTGCGCCGCCACCGGAACGGCGCTTCACCTTATAAAACCCCTGGGCTTCGACATCTCCGACGCCGCAGTGAAGCGGGCGGGTCTCGACTATTGGCATCTCGTGGATGTGCGGGTATACGAAAGCCTGGACGATTACTTCGAGAAAAACGGGGATGAAAACCTCTGGCTTCTCAGCACCAAGGCTCCCCGCAGCTATGCTGAGGCGGATTTTTCCGGCGGGGTGTCGCTGCTGTTCGGGCGGGAGACCTCCGGCCTGCCGGAGGAGCTGATGACGCGGTACCTTCACCGCTCCGTCCGCATCCCCATGAAGCCCCGGGCGAGAAGCCTGAATCTCGCGGCCTCCGCCGCCATCATCCTCTACGACGCCTTGCGGCAGCAGGGCTTTCCGGGCCTCATGGAACAGGGAATACTCGCCATCGACGGCGATTTCCAATAAACAGAAAATCTCACCTATGCAGGAGGAAATATCATGAGCTACAACAAGAAAAACGTCACCCAGGTGGACGTGAAGGGCAAGAAGGTCCTTCTCCGCTGCGACTTCAACGTCCCCCAGGACAAGGCCACCGGCGCCATCAAGGACGACAAGCGCATCCGCGCCGCCCTTCCCACCATCCAGTACCTGCTGGATAACGGCGCGGCGGTCATCGCCTGCTCCCACCTTGGCAAGCCCAAGGGGGAGTGGAAGGAATCCCTGACCCTGGCTCCCGTGGCGGAGCGTCTTTCCGAGCTTCTCGGCAAGCCCGTCACGTTCTGCAAGGACATCATCGGCGAGGACGCCCACGCGAAAGCCGCCGCCGTGAAGCCCGGGGAGATCATTCTGCTTGAGAACCTCCGCTTCGACAAGCGGGAGGAGAAGAACGATCCCGAGTTTGCCAAGGAGCTTGCCGACATGGCGGAGCTTTATGTCTCCGACGCCTTCGGCACCGTCCACCGCGCTCACGCCTCCACCGCCGGCGTCGCGGCGTATCTGCCCGCCGTCTCCGGTTTCCTCATCGGCAAGGAGCTCGACATCATGGGCAAGGCCCTCGAGGATCCCGCCCGTCCCTTCGTCGCCATCCTCGGCGGCGCGAAGGTCTCCGACAAGATCGCCGTCATCGAGAACCTCCTCACCAAGGTGGACAAGATCATCATCGGCGGCGGCATGGCTTACACCTTCGCCAAGGCCCAGGGCTATGAGGTCGGCACCAGCCTCCTGGAGGCGGATAAGGTCGATTTCGCGAAGGAAATGATCGAGCGGGCGAAGAAAAACGGCGTGGAGTTCCTGCTCCCGGTGGATACCGTCGTAGGCAAGGAGTTTGCCGCGGACACCGAGGCCAAGACCGTCGCCATCGACGCCATTCCCGCGGACTGGATGGGCCTCGACATCGGCGAGAAGACCATCACGCTCTATGAAAAGGCCATTGCCGGCGCCGGCACCGTGGTCTGGAACGGACCCATGGGCGTGTTCGAGTTCGACCGCTTTGCCGAGGGCACCCGGGCCGTGGCCCGCGCCGTGGCGGCTTCCGGCGCGGTGAGCATCGTGGGCGGCGGCGACTCCGCGGCGGCCATCGAGCAGCTGGGCTTTGCCGACAAGATCACCCACATCTCCACCGGCGGCGGCGCTTCCCTGGAGTTTTTGGAGGGCAAGCAGCTTCCCGGCGTCGTCTGCCTGCAGGACGCGTAAGAGGCCATCGCCATGAACAAAGCCACTCGTAAAACCATTCTCGCCGGCAACTGGAAAATGAACCAGATGGCCTCCGGCGTTCCCGATTTTGCCGACGCGCTGAAAGCGGAACTCGCCATCGGGGCGGGGGAGGAGGCGGTCCTCTGCGTGCCGTTTCCGCTGATCCCCGCCGCGAAAGCCGCCTTTGACGGCCGCGGCGTGAAGGTCGGTGCGCAGGATGTCTCCGCCCACGACAAGGGAGCGTACACCGGCGAGGTCTCCGCCGCCATGCTGCAGGACCTGGGCGTGGAGTTCTGCATCATCGGCCACTCCGAGCGCCGGGCCTATCACGCCGAGAGTGACGCTCTTGTAAACGAAAAGCTCAAAGCCCTTCTCGCGGCGGGCATCACCCCCATCCTCTGCGTGGGCGAGAGCCTGGCGCAGCGAGACGCCGGGGAGACCCTGGACTTCGTCGCCTCCCAGGTGCGGGCGGGACTTTCCGGCATCGACGCCGCAGCGGTCCCCGGGGTGGTCATCGCCTATGAGCCCATCTGGGCCATCGGCACCGGCCGCACCGCCACCGCGGAGCAGGCCCAGGAGGTCTGCGGACACATCCGCGCCGTGCTGGGCGGGATGTACGACGCTCCTTCCGCCGCCAAAATCAGCATCCTCTACGGCGGCAGCATGAACGGCAAAAACTGCGCGGAGCTTCTCGCGCAGCCGGATATCGACGGCGGCCTCATCGGCGGCGCGAGCCTCAAGCCCGCCGAGTTTGCCGGCATGATAAAGGACGGAAACGAAGATGCCTAAAAAAACCGTCGTACTCTGCATCATGGACGGCTGCGGCATTGCGGAGCCGGGTCCCTGGAACGCCGTCACCACGGCGAACACCCCGAATCTGGACCGTCTGACCGTGACCTGCCCCCATTCCCAGCTCCAGGCCAGCGCGGAGGACGTGGGTCTGCCCGCCGGGCAGATCGGAAACTCCGAGGTGGGCCACACGAACATCGGCGCGGGCCGCGTTGTGTATCAGATCCTCCCGCGCATCTCGAACGCCGTGGCGGACGGCAGCTTCTTTGAAAACAAAGCCTACGCCGACGCCATGGACAAAGCCGCCAAAACCGGCCGTCCCGTGCATGTGCTGGGGCTTCTCTCCGACGGCGGCGTCCACAGCCACATCACGCATTTGTATGCCCTCGTGGAGATGGCAAAGCGCCGGGGCGTGAAGCAGTGCTATGTCCATGCCTTCCTGGACGGACGGGACGTTCCGCCCACCTCCGGCATCGATTATGTGAAGGCTCTCCTCGCGAAGTTCGACGAGCTGGGCTATGGCAGGCTCGCTACGGTCCAGGGCCGTTTCTGGGGCATGGATCGGGACAAGCGCTGGGAGCGCCTCGAGAAGGGCTACCGCGCCATCGTATGCGGCGAGGGGGTCCGTAACCCCGATCCCGCCGCCGCGGTGGAAAAGAGCTATGCCGACGGCGTGACGGATGAGTTCATGGAGCCCACCGTCTGCGACCCGGAGGGCATGATCCAGCCGGAGGATTCCGTCATCTTCCTGAACTTCCGCCCGGACCGGGCCCGGGAGATGACCTGGGCGCTGATGAAGCCGGATTTTGACGGCTTCCCTCTGCCGAAGGGACATTTCCCGGTGCATTACGTCTGCACCGCCCAGTACGACGAGGCCATGACGGAGCTTCCCATCGCCTTCCCGCCGGAGACCATCGAGGAGACCTTCGGAGACTTCCTCAGCGAGAAGGGCATGACCCAGCTTCGCATCGCGGAGACCGAGAAGTACGCCCATGTCACCTTCTTCTTCAACGGCGGCGTGGAGCGCGTGTGCGACGGCGAGGACCGCATCCTGGTCCCCAGCCCGAAGGAGTACCCCACCTACGACCTCATCCCGGAGATGAGCGCCCGGGAGGTCACGGCCAAGGCAGCCGACGCCATCCGCGACCGCAAGTACGACGCGGTCATCATGAACCTCGCCAACTGCGATATGGTCGGTCACACCGGCGTCATGGAGGCGGCGGTGAAGGCCGTGGAGACGGTGGACGAGTGCGTGGGCGAGATCGAAAAGGCTGTGAGAGACGTTAACGGCATCCTTCTCGTCACCGCCGATCACGGAAACGCGGACTGCATGCGGGCAGCCGACGGTACGCCTCACACCGCCCACACCACGAACCCCGTGCCCTTCATCGTGGTCGGCGCCGGGGATGTGAAGCTAAGGGACGGACGCCTCGCGGACATCGCGCCCACCATGCTTGCCCTCATGGGCCTTGAAAAACCTGTTCAGATGACAGGCGAATGCCTCATCGAAGCATAAAATCGACGAATAATATTAAGGAGTATACCGCTATGAAAGACTATTTTGAGATCGTAGACGTACAGGCTCGCGAGATCCTCGACTCCCGCGGCAATCCCACCGTGGAGGTGGAGGTCACCCTGGACGACGGCACCGTCGGCCGTGCCTGCGTTCCCTCCGGCGCTTCCACCGGCATCCACGAGGCCTGCGAGCTTCGCGACGGCGACAAGAGCCGTTACCTCGGCAAGGGCGTTCTCCAGGCTGTGGAGAACGTGAACACCGAGATCGCGGAGTGCCTGCAGGGCC
Source organism: uncultured Oscillospiraceae bacterium (assembly GCA_964401725.1). Lineage (GTDB taxonomy): Bacteria > Bacillota > Clostridia > Oscillospirales > Oscillospiraceae > CAJOIG01. The sequence goes on along the minus strand of CAYNZM010000059.1, from coordinate 4,605 downwards.
TGAACGCTCTGGATCAGACCTCTATCGACCGCATCCTCATCGAACTGGACGGAACCCCCAACAAGACCCGCCTCGGCGCGAACGCCATCCTTGGCGCGTCCCTGGCCGTTGCCCGCGCGGCTTCCACCGCCCTGGGGCTGCCCCTGTATCAGTACGTCGGCGGCGTCAACGCGAAGACCCTGCCCGTGCCCATGATGAACGTCCTGAACGGCGGAGCGCACGCCACCGGCTCCAACGTGGACATCCAGGAATTCATGATCATGCCCGTCGGCGCTCCCAGCTTCCGGGAGGCTCTGCGCTGGTGCGCGGAGGTGTTCCACACCCTGAAGAAGGTCGTTCCCGCCTCCGGCGTGGGCGATGAGGGCGGCTACGCTCCGAACCTGGAGTCCGACGAGGATGCGCTGAAGGCCCTGGTCACCGCCATCGAGAAGGCCGGCTACAAGCCCGGCGAGGACTTCATGATCGCCATGGACTGCGCCGTGTCCGACTGGTTCAACAAGGACGACGGCCTGTACCACCTGCCCAAGCGCGGCGTCACCATGTCCGCGGCGGACCTGGTCGCCATGTATAAGGGCTGGGTCGAGAAGTACCCCATCATCTCCATCGAGGACGGCCTGGGCGAGGACGACTGGGACGGCTGGAAGCTCCTCACCGACGAGCTCGGCGGAAAGATCCAGCTCGTGGGCGACGACCTGTTTGTCACCAATGCCAGCCGCATCAAGACCGGCATCGAGAAGGGCGTGGCAAACTCCGTCCTCATCAAGGTCAACCAGATCGGCACTCTGACCGAGACCCTGGATGCCATCCAGACCGCTCACCGCGCGGGCTACACCGCCGTCATCTCCCACCGCTCCGGCGAGACCGAGGACACCACCATCGCGGACCTCACCGTCGCCGTGAACGCCGGGCAGATCAAGACCGGCGCTCCCAGCCGCACGGACCGCGTGGCGAAGTACAATCAGCTCCTCCGCATCGAGGACGAGCTTTTCGACGTTCCCCAGTACCTGGGCCGGGACGCTTTCTTCTCCATCCGCTGAGAACGCGCTGACCTCGCATAAGATTGTATAAATTGGTGTTTCCGCGGCAACAATAGGCTGTGGAAACACCAATTTCTTTTGGAGGTCAAAAATGGACAACAAAAAATGGTCCGGCGCTGCCGGAGCCATGGCAGGCAAGGGCTTCTACATAGCCCTCGGTCTGTGCGCGGTCGTGATCGGGGCTTCGGCCTGGATCCTCTCCGCGGACATCGGGAGCCATGTAGATAGCAGCGAGACAGCCCAGCGCGTCGTGGATATTTCCGACGCCGTGGTGACGATGGTCCCGGCGGGGACGCCGATGGAGCGCAACGACAGTGTTCCCACCATGGCGGTGCAGGACGAAGCCTCCGATGGGGAGGCAAACTTCGAGACGCCGGAGGATACCGCCGTCTTTTCCGAAGCGGATGTGACCTATATCTGGCCGGTCCACGGCACGGTGGAGGTCCCCTACGCGGTGGAGACGCTGCTCTATGACGCGACCATGGCGGACTGGCGAACCCACGACGGCGTGGACATCGCCTGCTCCGTCGGGGACGAGGTTCTGGCGGCGGCCTCCGGCACCGTGACCCGGGTGGAAAACGACGATCTTTACGGCACGGTGGTGGAGATCGACCACGGAAACGGCGTGCGCAGCGTGTACGCAAACCTCGCCTCCGAGCCGACGGTCAGCGTCGGAGACTGGGTCGGCACCGGCCAGGTCCTGGGCTCCGTGGGAGGTACGGCTCTTGTGGAGACGAACGTCGTTCCCCATCTGCACCTTTCCATGACCCGGGACGGTCAGCGCATTGACCCGCTGACGATCCTTCCGGCCATTGCCTACGGGGAGTGACCGAACAGAACCCGACGGAGATACGCTCTCCGCCGGGTTTTCTGCGTACACATATAAGTAAAAAGGACGATCCCGGAGGACCGTCCTTGGCTTTCAGCAGGTGGGAGTGAACTTCTGCTTGAGCTCCGTCAGCTTCGGCTGGGGAGCGTTCTCCGCCTGGTACCAGCCCTTGGCGCTCATCTGCTTGTAGAGGATGTCGCCCATGGCGAGAGCGTCGTCGAAGGCGGTGGAAAAGGTCTGGCGTACGTTCTGCGTGCTGGATTCGATGGCGCCGTGCATATACAGGTCGCACACGCCCTTCGTCGTCAGCAGCAGGTTCTCCATGATGCATTTGTCGTCCATGTCGTTCTCCTTACACAAGATTGTAGAATGATTGGTAGATGCGGCGGTGACGTTCCGCCAGCTGCTGGGCCTGCATCCGCAGGGCGTTGTCCTGCAGCTTGCTGGCCGCGTCCTGGCACTGGGTCGCGAGAAACTGCGCGTGGCTCAGGGCGTCGTCGAGATAGAGAAGCTCTTTGGTTGTCATAATTTTTTTATCACCTCATAAAAAGTATCTCCCCAAAATGGAAAGTTTATGCTATAGTAAACATAAGAACACAAAAAAAGGGAGAGCGGCATGAAACTCATCACCTTTGTCCACGATCATCAAGAGCTGGTCGGAGCCTTGACGGATACCGGCGTGGCGCCGCTGCGGCAGTTCGGGTCCATGGAGGAGTTGATCCGGACCGGCGTCCCGGCGGAGCTTCCGGCGGAGCGCATCCCGGCGGAGGACATCCGGCTTCTCGCGCCGATCCCGCGGCCGTCCCAGGATGTGCTGTGCCTCGGCATGAACTTTGCCGATCACACCACGGAGGCTGTCCGGTTCCATCCCGCCATGGTGCGGGAGAGCTTTGCCGTGTACTTCTCGAAGCGGGTGAACGAGGCCGTGCCCGACGGCGGGGAGATCGACAGCCATCCCGATGTGACGCAGCAGGTGGATTACGAGGCGGAAGTGGCCTTTATCGTCGGCAAGGACGCTTATCATGTCCCGGCAGACCGGGCAGGGGAGTATGTCTTTGGCTACACCATCGTGAACGATGTCAGCGCCCGGGAGGTCCAGACCCGGCATAAGCAATTCTATCTCGGAAAAAGCCTGGACACCTTTACCCCCATGGGTCCCTGCATCGTCACGGCGGATGAATTCCCCTTCCCGCCGGAGATCGGCGTCCGCTGCTACGTGAACGGAGAGAAGCGCCAGGACGGCAATTCCAGTCAGTGGATATATGGTATACAAGATGTAATTGCAGACCTTTCCGCGGCCATGACCCTCCGGGCCGGGACCGTTGTTTCCATGGGCACCCCCGCCGGAGTGGGAATGGGGTTTACGCCGCCGAAATATCTAACATCGGGGGATGTGGTGCGCTGTGAGGCGGATGGTATCGGCATTTTGACGAATTTTGTCCGCTAAAGTAGACATAAGGATATTCCAAGTTCCAGCAAATGATTACACCTTCGCCGCCGGTCTCGGGCTGATTTGGGACCGGCGGCGACAAATTTTGGAATTTTTTCAAAAAACACTTGTCAAATCCCCTCGAATGGATATAATAAAATTTAGTTATCGTAATTGATTCTATCAGTTTGACTTATGAGGAATTGCCTATGAGAACATCGCGTTATGAAGTATTTCTGCGGATCGTTGAGACCCAGAGCCTGACGAAGACCGCCGCGTATTTCGGCTGCACTCAGTCCGCCGTCAGCCAGCTCGTGAAAGCCCTGGAAAACGAGCTGGGCGTGTCCCTGCTGGTCCGCAGCAAGGCCGGTGTGCGTCTCACCGCGGAGGGGGAGTATCTGCTCCCCGGCATGCGCCAGATCGTCCAGGGCGAGCGCAGCGTCTATGAGCGATCCCTGGAGCTGCAGAATATGAATGTCGGCCTTATCCGCATCGGGATATTCACGAGCCTCTCCAGCCAGTGGCTTCCGCCGTATCTCGGCAGCTTCCGGCAGCAGTACCCGAACATCGGTTTCGAGCTGCTGCAGGGGGATGTGACGCAGATCTCCGAGTGGCTCCGCAACGGCGTTGTGGACATCGGCTTCATGACACCGCCGGAGTCCGACGAGTTCTATTTCCGGGAGCTTCTCGCGGACCGGATGAACATCGTCCTTCCAGCGAGCCATCCCCTCGCAGGGAGGGCTGTGACGCTCCAGGACCTCCGTGAGGAGACCTTCGTCCTCCTGGAGTCCGGGTACAGCCTCCTGACGGAAAAGATGTTCCACGACGCGGGAATGCGCCCCAAACAGCAGTACACCGTCAAGGACGACTACACCGTCATGTCCATGGTGGAGAGCGGTCTCGGCGTGAGTCTTCTGCCGGAGCTGATGCTGCGGCGCAACCCCTACGAGCTCTATGCCTGCCCGACGGAGCCGGCGTACTACCGGCACCTGGGCGTGAGCTGGCTCAAAAAGGAGCCCAACAGCGTGGCGGTGGGTAAGTTCGTCCAGGTTATGCTGAAGGAGCTCGGCCTCTCGCCGGAGGAATAAGGACCAACCAAAAAGCGGCTGTCGATCCAGATGATCGGCAGCCGTTTCTGCATAGAAAAAACCTCCGCTTCCGAAGAAGCGGAGGTGGTGACCCGTACGGGACTCGAACCCATGTTACCGCCGTGAAAGGGCGGTGTCTTAACCACTTGACCAACGGGCCTTGTAAACTGGTGGAGACTGCGCGACTCGAACGCGCGACCTCATGCGTGTGAAGCATGCGCT
>CAYNZM010000058.1:0-12088 GCA_964401725.1 uncultured Oscillospiraceae bacterium | reverse complement strand
TACAGGGGCGGCACGGCGGAGTATACGTAGCCATTTTCGATGAGGGGACGCATATACCGGAAGAAGAAGGTCAGCAGCAGGGTGCGGATGTGGGAGCCGTCCACGTCGGCATCCGCCATGATGATGATTTTATGATACCGGAGCTTTTCGATGTTGAACTCCTGGCCGATGCCGGCGCCGAGGGCGACGATCATGGGGTAGAGCTTGTCGTTGCCGTAGATTTTGTCGGCCCGGGCCTTCTCCACGTTCAGCATCTTGCCCCACATGGCGAGGATGGCCTGGAAGCGGCTGTCCCGGCCCTGGATGGCGGAGCCCGCGGCGGAGTCACCCTCCACGACGTAGAGCTCGCAGAGACTCGGGTCCCGCTCGTTGCAGTCCTGGAGCTTTTCGGGCATCTGCCCGGATTCGAGGCCGGTCTTGCGGCGGACGCTCTCCCGGGCCTTCCGGGCCGCCTCCCGGGCGCGGGACGCGGTCATGGCCTTGTCCACGATGGCCTTGCCGACGCCGGGGTTTTCCTCCAAGAACTGATCGAGCCGGGCGCTGATGACGGAATCCACCAGGGTGCGCATTTCGGAGTTTCCGAGCTTGGCTTTGGTCTGACCCTCGAACTGGGGGTTCGTGAGCTTCACGGAGATGACGGCGGTGATGCCCTCCCGGACGTCCTCGCCGGAGAGGGAGTCGTCGTCCTTAATGAGCTTTGCCTTGTGGGCGTAGGCGTTCAACACCCGGGTGAGAGCCGTTTTGAAGCCCGTCTCGTGCATGCCGCCCTCGGGGGTGTGGATGTTGTTGGCGAAGGAGACGAGGTTTTCGTTGTAGCCGTCGTTCCACTGGATGGCCACCTCGGCGGTGGCGTCCTCCCGATCCCCCTGCATGTAGATGACGCCATCGTGGACGGGGGTTTTATTCTTGTTGATGAAGGTGACGAACTCGCGGATGCCGCCTTCGTAGCACATCTCGTCGAAGGCTTCCCTGCCGGGGCGTTCGTCCTTCGTGGAGATGCGCAGGCCGGCGTTCAAAAACGCCTGTTCCCGCATGCGGATGTGGAGGGTCTCGTAGTCGTAGACCGTCTCGTCGAACATCTCGGGGTCGGGATGGAAGCGGACGACGGTGCCGGTGCGGTCCGTGGTGCCGATGATCTCCATCTCGGTCTTTTTCTCACCGCGGGAGAACTCCATGTGGTAGATGCTGCCGTTTTTGTGGACATCTACCTCCAGCCAGTCGGACAGGGCATTCACGACGGAGGCGCCGACGCCGTGGAGGCCGCCGGAGACTTTATAGCCGCCCGCGCCGAACTTACCGCCGGCGTGCAGGACGGTGTAGACGACCTCCAGGGCGGGTTTTCCCGTCTGCTCCTGGATGTCCACGGGGATGCCGCGGCCGTTGTCGGTGACCTTGATGACGTCCCCGTCCTCGATGACGACCTCGATGTGGTCGCAGTAGCCGGCCAGGGCCTCGTCGATGGCGTTGTCCACGATCTCGTAAACGAGATGGTGCAGACCGGAGCTGGACGTGGAGCCGATATACATGCCGGGACGCATGCGCACGGCCTCCAGCCCCTCCAGGACCTGGATTTTTGAGGCGTCGTATTCCTGTGTTACTTTCTCGTTGAGTTCAGACATTCTTCTTCTCCTGATCGCGCAGCCGACGGGCCAGAACGGCCGTGTTCGGCTGCGTTAATATAACTTGATTATCGGTGGTGAGCACGAAGGACTTCGGGATGTCCTCCGCGGCGGTGCGAAGGTTTCCGGCCTTTTCTGCGGCGGATAGAAACCGCCTGGTGTGGACGGACCAGGATGCGTTGTCCAGGTCGAAAACGCCGACGATGGTTTTCGTTTCCACAACGGCGTCGTTTCCGAGATACAGGTACATGGTCAGTCCTCCCGTCGGATGCGTCCGGCATGCACGGCGAAGACCCGGCCTCCCGTGCGGCGGCGGATGGTCTCGTCCTCGCAGCAGGTGATGAAGGTCTGTCCCCCGCCGATGCGGTTGAGGACGAACTCCTGCCGTCCGGCGTCCAGTTCGGAGAGGACGTCATCCAGCAGCAGAAGGGGGTATTCCCCGGTCTCGTTTTTGAAGATTTCCCGCTCCGCCAGCTTCAGGGAGAGGGCCGCGGTCCTCGTCTGTCCCTGGGAGGCGAAGGTCCGGGCCGGTACGCCGTTTATGAGGATGTCGATGTCGTCCTTGTGGGCGCCGGTGAGACACTGGCCGGCGTCGATCTCCGCCTGCCGGTGGCGCTCCTGGTGCTCGCAGATCTGGTAGTATATCTCCTCCACCGGGGCGTGGGGGTCCGTAACGGTGCTGACGGTGCGATAGGCCAGGGAAAGGACCTCGCTCCCGCCGGAAAAATCTCGGTGGATGGGGGCGGATAACTCCCCCAGCCGATCCACGAAGAAGGCACGGTAGCGGATGATGGCCGCGGAGCACCGGGCCAGATTGTCGGAAAATTCGTCCAGGGTATCCAGAAGCCGGGGCTTTTCCCGCCAGTCCTTCAAAATGCGGGTCTTGTTTTCATAGAGGCGGTTAAAGTCCGTTAGAAGCTGAGCGTACCGGCTGCGAAGCTGAGGGATGGCGGCGTCCATGAGCCGGCGTCGGGCCGAAGCCCCTTCCTTTATGAGGTACAGGTCGTCCGGCGAAAACAGCACCGCCCGCACCACGCCGGCAAGCTCCGCCGAGGTCATTTTCGCGCCGTTTACCGTGACGGACCGCCGCTGGCCCCGGCGGAAAAGCAGACGCACGGTCTTTTCCCGTTCATCGGATTCCACATCCGCCAGGATCGTCGCCCAGTTGCAGCCGAAGCCTACGAGCTCCCGGTCGAACCGGGTTCGGAAGCTGTGAGCTCCGGTCAGCAGATAGACCGCCTCCAGGAGATTCGTCTTCCCCTGGGCGTTCTCGCCGCAGAGGATGTTCACCCCGGGATCGAAGTCCACGGTCTCCTCGTCGTAGTTCCGAAATCCGCTGAGGGAGATGCGTTCGAGCCTCATGAATCCGTACGCAGGCGCACGGGCAGGATCATATAGGCGAAGCCGTCCGTCCCGTCCGCGGGATAGAGGACGCAGGGGGAGGACGCGGTGTTCAGGCCGATGCGTACGGTGTCCGTGGGAGCGGCCTTCAGGGCGTCCAGCAGGTAGCGGTTATTGAAGCCGATGACGAGATCGGAGCCGCCGATTACCTTCGCGGCGCACTGGTCCACGGCGCTGCCCCGTCCGGTCTGGCAGCGCAGGTCGAAGAGGCCGTCGCCGATGCGTACCCGGAGGGGATGCTTCGTTTTCTCGTCGATGACGAGGGACACCCGGCTGACCACCTGCACAAGGTCCTCCCGGGCGATCTCCGCCACGGTGCCGAAGTCCGCGGGAATGCTCTTTTCGTAGTTGAGGAACTCCCCTTCCAGCCGGCGGGATACGAGAACGGTATCCCCTATGCCGAAGGAGATGTGCTTCGAGCCCACGGTGATGTCGACCTTGTCATCCGTGTCGGCGCAGAGCTTCTCCACATCGCTGAGAGCCTCTCCGGGCACGATGAAGGAACAGTTTTCCACGTCCCCGGCTTCCACCTTCTCCCGGCGCAGGGCCAGGCGGTAGCCGTCCACGGAGACGATGACGAGGGTATCGTCCTTGACCTCGAACAGGGAGCCGGTATACACCGGGCGGCTCTCGTTGTCGCTTACGGCGAATATGGTCTGCCGGATCATCCGACTCAGAAGGCCCTGGGGCAGGCGGATGGCGTTCCGGCGGTCCACGGCGGGAAGCTCGGGGTATTCCGCTGCGTTGGACCCCAGGATGGAAAAGTCCGCCGCGCCGCAGGTGATGGAGGCAGTCATGCCGGACCGGACCTCCACGGTGACGATGCCCTCCGGCAGGCTGCGGACGATCTCCCCGAAGAGCCTCGCGCTCAGAACGATGGCGCCGGGTTCGGCCACATCCGCGGGAAAGGAGGTGTAAACGCCTTTCTTGAGGTCGTACCCCGTGACCCGGACGTCGTTTCCGGCCTCCACAAGAAGGCCTTCCAGGGCGGGGATGGGGCTTTTCGCCGCGGCGCAGCGGGAGGCGGTCTGGACGGCCTGCAGCAGTAAGTTTTTTTCGCAGGTGAATTTCATAGCGTGATCCTCCGTGTTCTGTCGATAGAAAGAAAGATAGATAGTATTTTTTAGTAGACGTAGTAGTAGGGGATTTTTTTGTGGAAAAGCATCACAAGTCCCTGGGGGGAGCGGGTTTTGACCGTGGAAAAATTTGTGGAGGGAAGGGAGTGGTTTTCCACAGATTTTTTTCGGCCTTCTTCGGCGGCGGTTTTCCACAGGAAAATTCGGAACAGTTTCGAAAATATTGTGGAAAAGTCAGCGGTCGTGCTGGAAGTTGATGTTGGAGGTGATGTCCCGGACGGTGGCGGACATGGCGGGGTCGGTCTTGATGAGGTCCTCGATCTTGCGGATGGAGGTGATGACGGTGGAGTGGTTCCGGCCGTCGAACTCCCTGCCGATGTCCTCCAGGGAGAGACCCGTCAGCGTGCGGATGAGGTACATGGCCACGTGGCGGGCCATGGAGGTGTTTTTGGAGCGGCGCTGACCCCGAATCTCGGCAGGGTCAATGTCGTAGTAGCGGCCCGTCTCCGCGATGATGACGTCAGGCTTCGGGATGTAGATTCCGTCCCGCACGACGCTGGCGATGGCCCGGTCCACCGTGGAGGTGGTGATGGGTCCGTCGATCTGGCCGAGGGCGGTGAGCTTGTTCACCACGCCTTCGATCTGCCGGATGTTTTCGGTGATCTTGTCCGCGATGTAGGCCACGACCTCGTCCGAGAGAATGAGGCCCCGGCCCTGGGCCTTGGCCCGGATGATGGCCATGCGGGTCTCGATGTCGGGGGGTTGGATGTCTACGATGAGGCCGGATTCAAAGCGGGTGATGAGACGGTCGTCCATGGAGGCGTGCTCCATCGGCGGACGGTCGGAGGTGATGACGATCTGGTGTCCGGCCTGATGCAATGTTTCGTAGGTGTGGAAAAATTCCACCTGGGTCCGCTCGAGACCGGCCATGAACTGGATGTCGTCCACCAGGAAGAGGTCCGCGTGGCGGTATTTCTGGCGGAATTCCTCGGTGGTGTTCTCCCGGATGGCCTTGACGTTTTCGTTGATGAAGTCGTCGCCCTTGACATAGACGATCTTCACGCCGGGATCGCGCTCTCGGATGGCCTGTCCGATGGCGAGAAGCAGGTGGGTCTTGCCCAGGCCGGAGTTTCCGTAGATGAACAGGGGGTTATAGGCCTTGCCGGGATTATTCGCCACCGCCACCGCCGCGCCGTGGGCGAGTTTATTGGAGGAGCCCACGATGAACCGGTCGAAGGTGAAGGCCAGCGCCTCCGGGAGGGAGTCGTCCGTGGCGTGGTGCTCCCGGTAGTCCGCTACCTCGTCCCCCACCAGCAGGAGAATCTCGAAGTCGCAGGCGAAGAGGTCCGACAGGGCCTTCTGAATGGTGGGCTCGAAGCGCTGGCGGATGATGCTGCGCTTGAAATCCGTGGAGGTCTGCAGGACCAGATGACGGTCACCGAGCTCGATGGGCTTGCAGTCGGAAAACCAGGTGGCAAGGGCGGTGGGCGTCAGGCTCTCGCTGAGTTTGTCGAGAACGCTCTGCCAGATGTCGTCGAGAGAGTTCATGGATCGTCCTTCTCTTTCTATTAAATAAGGAAATCCTATTTAATATTATACTTAATAATTCATTATACCATTTCCTCCCAAACTTTTCAACAATAAATTATAATAATGTAAACAAAAAACCGAAAAATCCCTTGCATCCGAGGCGGCGGTGCATTAAAATGGGAACCCGAGGTAGAAAACGTGAAAGCTCTGACCCTGGCGATCCTTCAAAACAAAAACCTGACCCCCCTCCCCGATGCTGTCGAGGGGGACGCTTTGCCTGCCCTGGTGTCGGGACTCGGTCCCGTGCATCGGGCGCATCTCGCGGCGGCCCTGCGTGAATCCACGGGACGACCGCTTATCGTCGTTTCCCCGGACGAGACCTCCGCCGAGGCCATGGCGGGGGATTTAAAGTCCTTCCTCGGGGAGGATGTTCCCGTCATCGGCAGCCGGGAGTTCGTGTTTTACAGCACGGAGGGCGTGTCCCGTCCGGCGGAGCAGCGGCGTCTCGGGGCGCTGGACGCGCTTCTGGAGGGCCGATGCGAGGCGGCGGTAGTGACCGCGTCCGCCATCACCCAGCGCGCCATGCCCCCGGAAATGGCCGCGAGAGCGTGTTTTTCCCTCCGACCGGGACAGACCCTGGCTCCGGAGGACGTGATCGACAGCCTTCTGCGCTCCGGGTATCGCTCCGCCGACCAGGTGGAGGGTCCGGGGCAGTTTGCCCACCGGGGCGGCATCCTGGACATCTGGTCCGCCGGAGCGGAGACGCCCGCGCGCCTCGACTTCTTCGGGGACGAGATCGATTCCATCCACGCCTTCGATCCCTCCAGCCAGCGCCGGACGGACGCCATGAGGAGCCTGCGCATCCAGCCCGGGGCGGAGACCTTACCCTCCCTCATGGAGGGCGGCGTGAACGCTCTCATCGCGGAGCTTCGGGACCGGCACCGCCGGCTGAACCGGGCCGCCACAAAATTCGACGCGGAAAAGCTCCGGGAGAACCTCAAAAACGACGCGGACACCCTGGAGGCGGGTATCGACCTCTCCGCCGCGGATCGATACATGGCGCTCGTCTACCCCACCATGTCCACGGCGCTGGATTATTTCCCGGGAAATACCCTGGTGCTTCTGGACCAGCCCGGCAAATGCGCCGAGCGGGCGAAAAGCTATCTCAAGCAGGCGGCGGAGGATGTGCGTCTTTTGGTGGAGGGCGGCATCCTGTCGGGAAGACTCGCGGAGTTCTATCTCCCGTGGGAGGCGGCGGTAGGCCGTCTCGCGGACTTCCCGGTGGTGATGGCGGACGCCTTCACGGTGGGGCGGTATCCCCTGGACCCTCGCTCCGCCATGGCGGTCACGGCAAAGCAGCTTCCCTCCTATGCCGGCAGCGCCGACGCCGCGGCGGCGGATGTGAAGCACTGGCTCAGCGAGGGATATTCCTGCGTGGTCCTGGCCTCGGACAAGCGCCGCGCGGAGGCTCTGCGGGACATCCTGCGGGAGAAGGCCGGGGCAAGCCCCTATCTTGACACCCGGCTCACGGCTCTGCCGGGACCGGGACAGTGCGTGATCTCCGTGGGACGTCTCTCCGCGGGCATGGAGTACCCCCAACAGCGCCTCGCGGTCCTGACGGACACCCAGCTCATGAAATCCGGCCTGCGCACCGCACGCCGCAAGCGTGCCCTCCCCGCCGGAGCCCGCATCGGCTCCTATGAGGACCTGGCGGTGGGGGACCTGGTGGTCCACGAGACCCACGGCATCGGGCGTTTCGCGGGCATCTTCCGCATGCCGGTGGACGGGGTGGAAAAGGACTATGTAAAGATATGCTACGCCGGGACGGACAGCCTGTACGTTCCCGCGACACAGCTCGATCTTGTGACGAAATACATCGGCGCGGGGGAGGATTCTCCCGTGAAGCTCTCCCGTCTGGGCGGCGCGGACTGGACCCGGGCCCGGACCCGGGCCAAGGCTGCCGCGAAGAAGATGGCGGGCGAGCTCATAAAGCTCTATGCCCAGCGGCAGAACGCCCCGGGCCACGCCTTTGCCAAGGACTCTCCCTGGCAGACGGAGTTCGAGGACGGCTTCGAGTACACCGAGACCGAGGATCAGCTCCGCTGCATCCGGGAGATCAAATCCGACATGGAGCGGCCCATCCCCATGGACCGCCTGCTCTGCGGCGACGTGGGCTACGGCAAGACGGAGGTGGCGCTCCGGGCGGTGATGAAATGCGTCCTGGACGGATACCAGGCGGCGATCCTCGTGCCCACCACGGTCCTGGCCCAGCAGCACTACCAGACCGCCGTCAGCCGGTTTTTCGGCTTCCCCGTGCGGATCTGCACCCTCTCCCGCTTCACTCCGCCCGCGCAGGCAAAACGCACCCTGGCGGAGCTGCAGTCCGGCGAGTGCGACATCGTCATCGGCACCCACAAGCTCCTGCAGAAGGACGTGCGCTTCAAAAAGCTCGGGCTTCTCGTGGTGGACGAGGAGCAGCGCTTCGGCGTCAGCCACAAGGAGCATATCAAGGAGCTGGCCGCGAACGTGGACGTTCTCACCCTCTCCGCCACGCCCATCCCCCGGACCTTGAACATGGCCCTTTCCGGCATCCGGGACATGTCCACCCTGGAGGAGCCTCCCCATGACCGTCTTCCCGTGCAGACCTACGTCATGGAGCACGATTGGGACGTGGTCTGCGACGCCATCCGCCGGGAGGTCTCCCGGGGCGGGCAGGTGTATTACCTCCACAACCGGGTGGACAGCATCGAGCGGACCGCCGCCCGCATCCAAAAGCTCCTGCCGGAGGTGTCCATCGACGTGGCCCACGGCCGCATGAACGAAAAAGAGCTCTCCGCCGCCATGGACAAGGTCAGCCGGGGCGAGACCCAGGTCCTCGTCTGCACCACCATCATCGAGACGGGCATCGACATCCCGAACGTCAACACCCTGGTCATCGAGGACGCGGACAAGATGGGCCTTGCCCAGCTCCACCAGATTCGCGGCCGAGTGGGCCGCTCCAGCCGCCGTGCCAGCGCGTATCTGACCTATCGCAGGGACAAGGTCCTCACGGAGATCGCGGAAAAACGCCTGGAGGCCATCCGGGAGTTCGCGGAGTTCAACTCCGGCTTCCGCATCGCCATGCGGGATTTGGAAATCCGCGGCGCGGGAAATCTCCTCGGCGCAGAGCAGTCCGGGCATATGATCGACGTGGGCTATGATATGTACCTCAAGCTCCTGGAGGAGGCCGTGCGGGAGGAACGGGGCGAGGCGCCTCCCATCAAGACCGACTGTTCCGCGGACCTGTCCGTCAGCGCCGGCATCCCGGAGAGCTATATCCGCAGCGCCGAGCAGCGGATGGACGTGTATCGCCGGGTGGCCCTCATCCGCACCGAGGCGGAGGCGGACGACCTCATGGACGAGCTGGCGGACCGCTTCGGAGAGCTGCCGCCGAGCGTATACAGCCTCGTGCAGGTAGCGCTGCTGCGGGGCGAGGCATCCCGCGCGGGCATCACGGACATCGCCCAGAAGGGCGGCTCCGTGCGGTTCTCCTTCGCGGAGTTCGATTTCGAGAGGATCAGCGCTCTGTACGCCCAGGACGCCTGGAAGGGCCGGGTGAAGGTGGAGGCCGGAGGAAAACCCGCCGTGACGCTGAAGCTCGTCTCCCGGCGGCGCATCCTGGAGGAAGCCCAGACCTTTGTCCGGGATTACGAAAAACTCCATACGCCGCAGGAAACGGCCTGACCGGGAGGAAAACCCTCCCGGTCAAAATTTTTTCCGCAGCCGTCCCACCAGCCAAAGCAGCGGAAATCCGCCCCAGACGAAGCCGTTCATCAGCGCCGGGATGAGGTCGTTTGTCCACCATTCAAAGACATCCGACCGCGGCGCGACGAGATACGCACAGGCCCCGGAAAGACCCGCGCCCACCCACAGCAGCCACCGTCCGCGCCGCAGGGACAGCAGCGGAGCATCCTCCGGAACGGGCAGGGCCAGCGCCGTGCGCCACGCCTCGTTTCCGCAGCGCAGCAGCAGCGCGCACAGCACGAGGTCTGAGAACACCCACAGGGCGATGATGACCGCCTCGAACCGCTGGGCCGCGCCCAGGAGGGTCAGGTCCCGCAGCATGGTGAAAAACGGATACGACAGCCGGGTCGTGAGCTCCGCGCCGAAGGTGCCCACGGTGGTAAAGCACAGCATCGCCGCCGCGAGGACAAAGCACAGGAACATCGGCAGAAATGCCCGCATTGGATGCTTTGGGGGATCGGCATAGCCGCCGAGGAAGGTAAACAGCGCCGCCACGCCCCCTGCCGTGGCGGCGGGGACCGCGCCGAGCAGCACATCTCCCCCACGCACATCCCGCAGGGGGAACAGATTCTCGATGTCCACATCCGTCAGCGCAAACAGCAGCAAAAACACCAGCACAGCGAGAAGAAGACCCCACAGCACCGTCCCCATCCGGGCTGTTCCCCGCACCGTGCCGAGGGACGCGAGAAACGCCAGGACGAGCAGCGCGAGAAAAAACGGCTCCGGTCCGCTGTGGGGATACGCCGCCGCCACGAGCCGCTCCGCTCCGCCCCGCAGCACGAACCCGGCGTACAGAAAAAACCACCCGCCGTACAGCGCGAGGATGACCCGCCCCAACGCTTTCCCGAATACCCGGGGAAACAGCTCCGCCATGCCCTCCCCCGGCGCGAGGTGTTTTCGCAGGGAGGCGACGATTCCAAACAGTGCCAGCAGCGCCGGCGCCGCCGCCGGAACGCTCAGCCACGCCGCCCGCCCCGCCAGCACCGCCGCACCCCGGGGCAGGATGCGGATGAGAGGCGACAGCAGCGCGGTGAAGGCCGCGGCGGACGCCTGCCGCGGAGTGACGCGGCGGTCGGTCATGGAAATCCCTCCTCAGGTGTTCAGATCATAGCCCCGGCCCAGGTCCGCCTCCACGGTCACGGTGACGGGAAGGTCCGGGAATACCGCGTCCCAGGCCATGGATCGCCGGGCATGCCGGCTGGGAGCCGAGGCGCGGACGGCGTCCTCCAGATGCAGAAAATCACAGGAAAGTGTCTGTGACCGGCGGACAGTCTCCGCAAGACAACCCGCAATGACGTCCTCGAGCATAGCGGCAAGCGCATCCCGGTCCGTGGGGGCATCCAGCTCCAGGATGCCCGCCTCCAGCTCGCAGCGGACGTGGAGGCCCGTCAGCTCGTCCCCGGCCCATACGCCGCAGACCGCCGTATCGGCGCCGATGAGCTCGACCATGCCCTCCGGCACGGGCACATGGGTCCCGGCGACGGCGTTTTCCAGAAGCTCTGCGCCGAGGGCTTCGTTCTGCGTGAGGAAAACCGGCGCCTCGCCCTCCCGCAGCAGGGCAAGACCCGCCGGGACCACCGCCGCCGCGTCCCCGTCCGGAAGAGCTTCCACCGCGAGACACAGCGCCCAGCCGCGCTCGAGAAGTCCCGCCGCCGTCTGCCGCAGCGTGGGGATGGGCTGGCTCCGGCTGCGAAGCGTGCGCTCGAGGGACGCAAGACGCTCCGCCGCATCGGAATATTCCCCCAGCGTGCCGGTCGTCAGCGCTGCGGCCCCACCGCGCACGAGGAGCAGCGGCGTATCCATCCGCATGGCGGGGCTTCGCTCCACCCAGTCCAAAACGGCGTCCAGCCCATGCGCCGCCATGGTCTCCCCCAGCAGGAGATACTGCACATGGGCGTAAAACAGCTCGTCCCGGGGCGAAAGCTCCTGCAGGCGGTCCGCGGCGGTCTCGATGCCGGAGGCGGTCGCCGTTCGGACGAGGGTCTGCTCCCCCTCCGGACCGGAACCGGCGGTGACGCTCATGGTGACCGCCCCGGCGGCGTCCATATCAAGACCCACGGTCTGCACGGGCCGCAAATGCTCCATGTCCCGGTGGCCGGAGAACAGCTCTCCCCGGCATCCGGGCAGGAGAAGCAGCACCGCCGCTACATATAATATAAGGGGTAGTTTTTTCATGCGCGTTTTCGACGGTCCCTGTCCGCCAGGCCCGGGTCGCGGAAAACGTCCCGCCAGGGCGGACGCCGCAGGAAGACGCCGCCGGCTCCCGCCCGGCCCGCCGGGATGTAAGCCCGACCGAAGCTCTCCAGCATGCACAGCCGCCACAGGAGGAGCGCAAGACCCATTACCACCCCGAACATCCCCGCGATCGCGCCGGCGCAGGTGAGCCCCAGGCGGCACAGCCGCAGAGACGAGCTCAGGTCCTGGCTGGGCATGGTATACCCCGCAATGCCCGAGAGCGCCACCACGATCACCGCGATGGGACTGATGACCTTCGCCTCCACGGCGGACTGGCCGACGATGAGCGCACCGATGATGCTCACCGTCTGTCCCACCGGGGCCGGGAGACGCAGACCGGCCTCCTGCAATAGCTCGAAGGCCAGGAGCATGCCCAGGATCTCCGCTGTCGTCGAAAACGGCACGGACTGCTTCGACGCGATCACGGACTGCAGAAGCTGTGCC
>CAYNZM010000057.1:0-12132 GCA_964401725.1 uncultured Oscillospiraceae bacterium | reverse complement strand
CTAACCAACTTCATAAATGCAATAAAATGAAAGAACGACCATGCAGGAGTATTTCTACTCTTACATGGTCTGTTTTCGTTTCCCGCTTGAAGAAGGTCAGCTTAAATTTGCTTGTTTTGGCAAATCCCTAAGTTCAACCCGCTAAAGGCGGCTCGGATGATATTCGATTTCTTTTGACAATCTCCCCGGCATACACTATAATTTACCTGCTCTGCAAAGAGCCGGAGGGACGATACGGTAACCCGGTAGGCGAGTTTCAGTCACACCACCCGAAGGGGGGGGGTGGACCTATGCCGATAACGCTGACATTTCACATTCTTTTGTTGGACTGTGACCATTCGCGTGAAAAGCAGAACCCGCCACTCGGCACAGTGACGGGTTCTTAGCTTTTGCTGATAACTCCTGAGATGGGCTGAAACCGCTTGCCGGTATCGCCCTCTGTTATTATTATACCCGATCTTCGCGTCCTGTCAAGCCGCCTCGTGAAAAACCAAGGCTGTGTTCGGATTTGGTTGTCACGGCCCGAAAAGGCTGGTATAATGGGGTGACGCGGCGGCATAGGCTTACCAGGGGTCGTCTGCGGTGGTCTTCGCTCCGGCGGCGCGGACGGCGGAAAACGCCAGGACCCGCGTCGGATCGAGGCAGTCCTCCCGGATGCCCAGCTCCCGGAACGCGATGGGAAGCTCCGTGCAGGCCAGGAGAAATTTCTCCGCGCCGCGGCTGCGAAGCTCCGCCAGGATGTCCGCCACAGGGATGTCCGCGAGAGGGATCTTCCGGCCCTTCACGCCGTCATAGATAAGGCGCATGACAAGGGCCTGGTGCTCCGGCGCGGGATACAGGGCCTCCACCCCCGCCGCGGCGAGGACGTTGCCGTAGACGCCGCTGCGCACCGTGCCGTCCGTGGCGAGAACGGCTGCCTTCGTCACCCCGGCGTTATGCAGGGTCTGGGCCGTGAGCCGCGGCATGTGCAGCACCGGGATATTTACGGCGGCCGCCATCCGTTCGTAGAAAAAATGCGCCGTGTTGCAGGGCAGGAGCAGGAGCTCCGCCCCGGCGGACTCCAGGCGTTTGGCGCTGGTTATCATCTCCGGCGCGGGGTCGTCCCCTCCGTGGAGGATGGCGGCGGTGCGGTCGGGGATGTTTGTGTTCACGTCCGCGATGACGTGGATGTGCTCCTGGTCGCAGGCGGCGTCAGTGAGGGCGATGATCTTCTCCATCAGGTCGCAGGTGGCGGCGGGACCCATGCCCCCCACGATGCCCAGCGTTTTTTTCATGGTACTTCCCCTTTGCGGGACGGTTTTTCAATATTTTATGCGCCGTCGGCCCCGCCGTCAAGGGCGCAGCGAGGTTTTTTATGGACGATCGACCCATTGGCATCTTCGACTCCGGCACGGGGGGACTGACCTCCGTGCGGCGTCTGCGGGCGGAGGCTCCCGGGGAGAGTCTCGTCTATTTCGGCGACAGCCTCCGTGCTCCCTACGGCGGACGCACGGCGGAGGAGATCAAATCCCTCTCCCGGCGCAACGCCCGGTTCCTGCGGTCCCAGAACGTGAAGGCCATCATCGTCTCCTGCAACACCAGCACGGCAAACGCCATGGCGGAGCTGGCGGCGGACAACGCCGACATCCCCATCGTCGGCACCGTGGCTCCCACGGCGGAGTCCGCGGTCCGGGCGTCGAAGAGCGGACGCATCGGCGTCCTCGCCACGGAGGCCACCGTCCGCAGCGGGCTGTACGAGGCCACCATCCGGGCCCTCCGGCCCGCGGCGCAGGTCCTTTCCCGGAGCTGCCCGAAGCTGGTTCCCCTGGTGGAGACGGGACACACCTCGAAGGACGATCCCGCTCTGCGAACGGCGCTGGAGGAGGACCTTCTCTCCCTGCGGGAGGCCGGGGTGGACACCGTGATCCTCGGCTGCACCCACTACCCCCTCATCGAGGAAGCGATTATGGACGTTTTGGGCTATCCCGCCGTGATGGTGGACTCCGGCGCGGCCTGCGTGGGGAGCATCCTCGCGGCGCTGGCGGCGCGGGACGCTCTGGCCGATCCCGCCCATACACCCACGGAGCGATATTACTGCTCCGGGCGGAGGGAGGATTTTCTCGCGGTGGCCCGGGGCTTTCTGGGCCGGTCCATCGACGCATTCACGGAAAAGATCGACGTATCCAACGTCTAGGAGGTCCGGCATGGCCAAAGGCGCGAACCAAAAGCTGAAGCTTATGTATCTCAGCGAATACCTGCATCGCTGCTCCGACGAGGAGCATCCCGTCACCCTGGCGCAGATGACGGACTACCTCGCCCGGCAGGACATCTCCGCCGAGCGCAAGAGCCTGTACGACGATTTGGAAACCCTGCGGCGCTTCGGACTGGACGTGCAGAGCGTGCGTCTCGGCTCCGCCACGGGGTATTTCCTGGGGGAGCGGGAGTTCCAGCTCCCGGAGCTGAAGCTCCTGGTGGACAGCGTGCAGTCCTCCAAATTCATCACCGAGCGGAAATCCCTGGAGCTCATCCGCAAGCTGGAGCGTCTCACCAGCGAGCACGCCGCGCGGCAGCTCCACCGGCAGGTCCTGGTGCGGGGCCGCATCAAGACCATGAACGAGTCGATTTATTATAATGTCGACGCCATCCACGCCGCCATGGAGGAGGACCGCTCCATCACCTTCCAGTATTACGAATGGAACGCGCGGCGGGAGCGGGTCTTCCGCCGGGAGGGCAAGCGCTATGCCGCGAGCCCCTGGGCGCTTCTCTGGGACGACGACAACTACTACCTCCTGGCCTTCGACCACGAGGCGGGCATTTTTAAGCATTTCCGGGTGGACAAGCTCCACGGCATCCGCGCCGCTCAGTCCCCCCGGCAGGGGAAGGACGTCTTTGCCGCCCTGGACATGACCGCCTACACCGACACCCATTTCGGCATGTTCTCCGGGGATGTCCGGCAGGTGCGCCTGCGGTTCGAGAACGCCCTCGCCGGTCCCGTCATCGACCGCTTCGGCGCGGAAACGGCCCTCGTCCCGGAGGACGAGGACCACTTCACCGTCACCGTGCGGGCCGCGGTGAACGCCCAGTTTTACGGATGGCTCTGCGGCTTCGGGGACCGGGTGCGCATCCTGGGTCCCGCGGATGCCGTGGAGGGCATGCGGACCCATATCGCCGCCGTCGCGGCCCAGTACGATCAGTAGATCGCCCGGCAGAGCAGGTCCATCCAGCCCTCCGCGGTGAGCACGAGGACCAGCGTCCCCCAAAACCCGATCTGCCGCAGAAGTTCTCTCTTTTTCGACATGGTCTTTCCCGTCCTTTCGTGTTTGTCTGACGACATTCTACCCGGACGGGTGACCAAAAAAAACGGACAGCAGGAGCAAAAATCCATGGATGCGCAAAAAACCGGCACCCTCTATATCGTGGCGACCCCCATCGGCAATTCGCGGGATATGTCCGCCCGGGGCCGGGAAATCCTCACGAACGCCGACATCATCGCCGCGGAGGATACCCGCCGGAGCATGGTGCTGCTCAATAAGCTGGAGATCCGCAGCAAGCTCGTCTCCAACCATAAATTCAACGAGCACGGCAAGGCGAAGTACTTCATCGCCGAGCTGCGGGCGGGCAAGGACATCGCCGTCATCACCGACGCCGGGACTCCCTGCATCTCCGACCCCGGCAACGAGCTCATCAAGGCTGCCATCGCGGAGGGCATCGACGTGGTGGGCATCCCCGGTGCCTGCGCCGCGGTCACGGCCCTGTCCATCTCCGGCTTCGACCTGAGCACCTTCCTGTTTTACGGCTTCTTCCCCCGGGAGAACGCCGACCGACGCCGGGTGCTCGAGAAGATGCGGGAGGGTTTTACCCGGACCTATGTGTTTTACGAGTCCCCGAAACGCATCCTGGAGGCCATCGAGTTTCTGGCATCGGAGGGTGTGGACGCCCAGCTCTGCGTCTGCAACGACCTGACGAAGCTCCACGAAATGACCTTCCGGGGCAGCCCCGGGGAGGTCCGGGACCAGCTTCTCGCCAAGGGAAACTACGACAAGGGCGAGTTCTGCATCGTGCTGGAGCTGGCGGAGGGGTACATGTTCCGCAAGCGGGAGCATACCGTCACGCCCGAGGCGCTGCTTGTGGACAAGATGGTCCAGGAGAGCTGTCGGCCGAAGGACGCCATCAAGCTGGTCCTGGGGGACGAGAACAACTCCTACAGCAAAAACGAGCTCTACGCCGCCAGCCTGCGGCTGAAGGACCTGTTCGGATAATACGGGCACGAAAACCCCACCGGAGCGGTGGGGTTTTCTGCGCTTTTCAGGTGTTCTGCAGGGCGGCGATGTTGATGCTGTGGTCGGAGATGCGCTCGAGGTCGATGGACATGTCCGTCAGCACCACGCCGCCCCGGGGCTCGCATATGCCGCCCATGAGGCGGGTGATGTTCCGCTGGACCGTGCGCTCCGCCAGGGGCGCGATGGTCTGCTTCATGAGGGACCCGCCCACGAACAGCATCCCGAAGCCCAGGATCACGGTGCCGATGTGTTTTTGCGTCCGGTATAATTTTTCCTTGCCGACGATACAATAGCATCGAGGTGAATGTTATGGAAAAACGAAACGACGCCCGGCTGCGGCCGGTGTGGGCGTATGTGCTGGGCATCGCCCTGTCCGAGGCGGTGGGAGGGCTGTCGGCGCTGCTGACCCGGGACGGCATGGAGCTTTATCGTGTCGCGGTGGAAAAACCGCCGCTGTCCCCGCCGTCGATCGTATTTCCCATCGTGTGGACGATCCTGTATGCATTTATGGGCGTCAGTGCGGCACGGGTGTATCTCGCGCCGGATTCCGCCGAACGCCGCCGGGGGATCGCGCTGTTTCTCGTGCAGCTCGCCATGAACTTTTTCTGGAGCATCCTGTTTTTTGAGTGGGAGGCCTTCGGTGGGGCGTTTTTGTGGCTGGCGGCTATGTGGGCGGTGATCCTGTGGATGACGCTAACCTTCCGCAAGGTGGACGCGCCGGCGGCGTATCTGCAGATACCGTATCTCGTGTGGGTCCTGTTCGCGGGGTATCTCAATCTTGGCGCATGGCTCCTGAACCGATGAAAAAAGCTCCCGTGTGGGAGCTTTTTGTGGGCAGGATCAGTATTCTTCCGCGAAGTTCGGGTCTTCGTACCATCCGGCGAGGTAGAACATGTCGATGTAGTTCGTGCTCTCGGAGGTCTGGACCTCCGCGGTGACGGTGCCGTCCGGGGCGATGGTGATGACGGCGTTTTCCTTCGTCGCCATGGGGATGTTTGTGTCCACGTAGTACATGGTGACCTCCACCCCGGCGTCGGTGCGGCGCAGCTCCGCGATGCAGCCGTAGGTATCGCCGCGGCAGAAGCTGCCCAGGTTCGCGTAGGTGAAGCCGATGGTGAGCTTCTGGGTGGTGTCCTCGATGTTCCAGGTGAATTTCGAGCCGGCGGGACGGATGGTGCCGTAGCGCGGGTCCTGGAAGGTGTGGTTGTGGCCCCAAAGGAAAATTACGTTCGGGTGAGCGTTCAGGACCTCCACCAGCTTGTCGTTGCCGATGGACATGCGATAGCCGCCGGGGATGTCGTGGCCGGTGTAGGGCACGGACAGATGCAGCGGGAAGTGGCTCACGACGAAGATGGGGATATTGTCCGGCTGCTCGTCGAGATACGCGGCGAGGGCCGCGATGTCCTCGTCCGGGAAGAGCATGGCCTCCTGCGCCGCGCCGAGGAAATAGATGCGGTAGTCGTCGCCCCGGGCGGCCTCGCCCAGGCGGATGAAGCCCGGTCCGAGAGTGGCCTCGTCCCACGTGGGAACGCCCGTTTTGTTTTCCTGGTTGCCGGTGGTGACGCCGTATTTTCCGGGCATCTGCTCGTCCAGAACGGCCTTAAAGCCGTCAAACGTCTCCTGGACCCAGGATTTGTCGCAGATGTCGCCGCCGAAGGAGAGGAAGGCCAAATCGCCGCCGTACACGGCCTTCTGGTCCGCCAGCCACGCGGCAAAGCCCGGAGTCTCGGCGTGCTGATCGCTGGCGAAGGCCAGGACCGTTGCGCCGCCGGCGTAGTTGGAGGGTCCCGCCGCCGGCACGATGGGCTGCGCGGGGGTTGGATCGGGTTCCGGCATCGGGGTGGCCTCCGGGGCGGAAGGAGGTGCGGCGGTCTCCGCGCCGGAGGCGCAGGCTCCCAGGGTTCCCAGGACCACGGCTCCCGCGGTCACGGCGCCGGCTCCCTTCAGAAAATCCCGTCGGGTGATGCGTTTTTTCTTCTCTTCCATGATTGTGCCTCCTCGTTATGCAATAGACAAACTCCGTTCCCATCATAGCACACCCGGCGGTTTGGGGCAACAAAAAATCGCCCTCCCGGGCGAAAACGGCGTATATATACTAAGTGACCCTTGACCGATCTAACTGGACTTTCGGTCAAGGGTCACTTGAAATTCTTGGTATCTAACATCCGTGGTTACCTCGCTTTCATTGGATTTTGCGGGGGATGCTGGCGTTTCCTCCGATCCGCTGTGAAATCCGTTTCCGGCGTCTCATTCATTCCACAAACCTCGTTCCGTGAGGTAAACCGCTCGCCGCAGAAACATTTCCGGGATCGTGGGAGGAAGGTCCTTGTATATCCAAGGCTTCTTGCCTGTGACTGTATGATAGCATATCGTCAAAGATTTTGCAATCGACATTTGATACAAATTTGACGAACCGTCTTTTCGCAAAACACACAATCAAGCCTGTGGAGTTTGCTGTCCGACCCTGTGGTTTTTGGGGAATACCTCGGATGTTTCGAGCCATACTAATCAGATGAGGTGAGGTCATGGACCGGGACCGGGCGGAAGCGCTTCTTCGGAAACTGAAAAACGATCCCCGGCGGCGGGAGCTGAGTCTCCACGCGGCCAATGGGGCGTACTATTTCTTCCTGTCCCTGGCGCCGCTGACGGCGCTGGTGCTGGCGCTGCTGCCCTATACGCCGCTGACGGAAACGGAGCTCATCACGGCCCTGCAGACCCATACTCCCGCCGCGTTCCGCCGGGTGGTGCAGGGCGTCGTACCCCAGGTATATGCCGGCGCGGGGGAAGCGCTGGGGCTGTCTCTCCTGCTGGAGCTGTGGAGCGGCGCGCGATTTCTTGCCAGCATCCGGCGGGGGGTGGACGCCATGCGGGGCGGCACGGGGGTCGGCTATCTCCGGCGGCGGCTTCTCGGCGCGGCGGGCACGGCGGCGGCCCTGGTCCTGCTGTTGGTCGATCTCGTGCTCCTGCGCTTCGGGGAGGGCCTCGTTTATGCCGCGCGGTTGGCGGCGCCGACGCCGGATGGTCTGTGGAGGTTGCTTTTGCGGCTGCGTCCGGCGCTGCTGTGGGCGGGGCTCACGGCGGGAAACGTCCTGCTTTACCGCTCGAGGCGGCGGGGGTATCTTCTGGGCGCGGCCCTGTCCGCCGGGGGCGGGCTTCTGTTCTCCCGGGGGTATTCCTGGGCGATGGAGCGGTTTTCTCTGTTCGGCGGCGTCTATGGCGGCATCGCGGCGACAGCGGCGACGCTGTGCTGGATGTACGGCGTTCTGTGGATCCTGCTGGCCGGGGCGTGGCTGGGGACAATTCCGGAAAATTAAGGATTGTTAGATTTGAAATAAGAACAACTTAACCCGGCGTTTGTTGGGCAGAATGCCCTCTTGCCGCGCCGAAACCCCCGTGTTATAATATAAAATGCACAAAATAATATATGTGTGTCATGTGTGTCAAAAATCAACAAGATAGGAGAGTGAGAGCGGTTTGAGTCGACTGAGTATCTATACCCCGGAAAAATCCCAGGCGGTCGTAGACAATCTCTACGAAAACTTGCAGCACCGCATCCAGGTCGCTCCCCAGGGCAACTGCCCCGTGGAGCTGACAGACGCCTTCCTGCGTCTGTGCCTTGCCCAGAGCTGCGGCAAGTGCACCCCGTGCCGCATCGGCCTCACCCAGCTTTCGGCCCTGGTGGAGAAAATCCTCGAGGGCGAAGGCATGGCCCAGGATCTAATGATCCTTGAGAAGGCGTCCCACGCCATCGTGGATTCCGCAGACTGCGCCATCGGCCGTGAGGCGGCCCGCGCCGTGCTGGACAGCTTGCGGGGCTTCCGGGACGATTTTGAGTCCCACCTGAACACCGGACGCTGCATGTCCAGCTTCTCGGCGGTCCCCTGCGTGTCCTTCTGTCCGGCCCATGTGGACATCCCCGGCTACATAGCCCTCGTCCGGGAGGGCCGCTACGCCGACGCCGTGCGCCTCATCCGGGAGGATAACCCCTTCCCCAGCGTGTGCGGCCTCATCTGCGAGCATCCCTGCGAGAGCCACTGCCGCCGCAACATCATGGACGCCTCCGTGAACATCCGCGGCCTCAAGCGCGTCGCGGTGGAGCGTGCCGGTCATGTGGAAGCGCCTCCCTGCCTTCCCTCCACCGGCCGCAAGGTGGCCGTCATCGGCGGCGGTCCCACCGGCCTCACGGCGGCCTACTTCCTCCGGCTCATGGGCCACTCCGTCACCGTGTACGAGCGCCGGAAGAAATTCGGCGGCATGCTGCGGTACGGCATCCCCCGCTATCGTCTGCCGGAGCAGTTTTTGGATGAGGACATCAACGTCATCCTCTCCACCGGCATCGAAGCCTATACGAACGTCGAGATCGGCAAGGACATCTCCTTTGCCGAGATCCAGGAGAAATTCGACGGCGTGTATATCGCCATCGGCGCACACTCCTATAAGACCCTCGGCATCCCCGGCGAGGACGCGAAAAACGTCATGTCCGCCGTGGAGCTTCTCGGTGCCATGGGGGACGACGAGCCCATGGACCTGGCCGGCAAGAAGGTCGTGGTCGTGGGCGGAGGCAACGTCGCCATGGACGCCAGCCGCACCGCCCTGCGCCTCGGCGCGGAGAGCGTGAAGGTGGTCTACCGCCGCCGCCAGTCCGATATGACGGCCCTGCCCATGGAGATCCTCGGTGCCATCGCCGAGGGCGTGGAGCTCGTGACCCTCAAGGCTCCCGTGGAGATTCTCTCGGATGCCTCCGGCGCGGCGAAGGCCGTGAAGGTGAAGCCCCAGATTCCCGGTGAGTACCGGGGCAACCGTCCCGCCCCGCGGAACGCCGACCTTCCCGAGGAGGATATCCCCGCGGACGTGGTGATCGTCGCCATCGGTCAGGCCATCGAGTTCAGCCACTTTGCCGAGGCGGGCATCACCGCCACCCGGGCCGGCACCCTCCAGGCGGACACCTCCGGTGCCGTCGCCGGTGCCAACGGCATCTATGCCGGCGGCGACTGCGCCTCCGGTCCCGCGACGGTCATCAAGGCCATCGAGGCCGGAAAGACCGCCGCCGCCAACATCGACGAATACCTGGGCTTCCACTCAGAGCTTCCCTTCGACATCCCCATCCCCTCCGCCCAGTCCAAGCTCCGGATGGCCTGCGGCCGGTGCAACATGACCGACCGCCCCGCCCACGAGCGCGTGAAAGACTTTGACCTGATTGAATACTGCATGACGGACGAGCAGGCCCACCAAGAGTGCTCTCGCTGCCTGCGCTGCGACCACTTCGGCTATGGTTCGTTCCGGGGAGGGAGGAAGGCTGCATGGTAACCATCACGATCGACGGACGCAAAGTCACCGTAGAAGAAGGCACCACCATCCTCGAGGCTGCCCGCAGCGTCGGTATCATGATCCCCACGCTCTGCTACCTGAAGGACATCAACCAGATCGGCGCCTGCCGCGTCTGCATGGTGGAGATCGAGGGACGGGATCATCTTGTCGCCGCCTGCAACGCCCCCTGTGAGGACGGCATCGTCGTCCACACCAACACCCAGCGGGTCCGGGATACCCGCCGTCTGAACGTGGAGATGCTTCTGTCGAAGCACAACTCCTCCTGCACGAGCTGCGTCCGCAGCGGCAACTGCTCCCTCCAGAGCCTGGCCCGGGACCTGAACGTGCTCGATCTGCCCTTCCCCCACGCGCCGCTGTATCGCGAGTGGGACCACACCGCGCCTCTTATCCGGGATATGTCGAAGTGCATCAACTGCATGCGCTGCGTCTCCGTCTGCGACAAGATCCAGGATATGCACGTCTGGGACGTGACCGGCACCGGTGCCCGCACCGCCGTCGCCGTCCGGGACCGGAAGGACATCTGGAACGCCGGCTGCACCTTCTGCGGCCAGTGCATCACCCACTGCCCGGTGGGTGCCCTTCGTGCCCGGGACGACACGATGAAGGTCTTTGACGCCATCGCTGATCCCGACATCGTCACCGTGGTCCAGGTGGCTCCGGCGGTCCGCGCCGCCTGGGGTGAGGACTTCGGCCTCTCCCGGGACGAGGCCTCCGTGCCCCGCATGGTGGCTCTGCTCAAGCAGATCGGCTTCGACTACGTCTTCGACACCGATTTCTCCGCCGACCTCACCATCATGGAGGAAGGCTCGGAGTTTATCGAGCGCATGACCCATCCCGGGGAGTACCCCATGCCCATGTTCACCTCCTGCTGCCCCGGCTGGGTGCGGTACGTCAAAATCCGCCACCCGGAGATGGCCGGAAACCTCTCCACCGCCAAGAGCCCCCAGCAGATGTTCGGCGCGGTCACGAAGACCTACTTCGCGAAGAAGATCGGCGTGGACCCGAACAAAATCTTCTGCGTCTCCGTCATGCCCTGCACGGCGAAGAAGTATGAAGTCTCCGTCGAGGCCGTGAACGACGCCGGCGCGGGACGGGATGTGGACCTTTCCATCACCACCCGGGAGTTCGTCCGCATGATCAAGTCCTGCCAGATCGATCCCATGTCCGTGGGCGAGAGCGAGTTTGACGATCCCCTGGGCGAAGGCACCGGCGCGGGCGTCATCTTCGGCGCGACCGGCGGCGTCATGGAGGCGGCTCTCCGCAGCGCGTATTTCCTCATCACCGGCGAGAATCCCGACGCGGACGCCTTCTCCGGCGTGCGGGGTCTGGACGGCTGGAAGGAGCGCACCTTCAAGGCCGGCGACGTCACCGTCCGCACCGCGGTGGTGAACGGCCTCGGCAACGCCACGAAGATCATCGACGCCATCCAGAGCGGGAAGGTCCACTACGATTTCGTGGAGGTCATGGCCTGCCCCACCGGCTGCTCCGGCGGCGGCGGTCAGCCCATCGAGGACGGCTGCGAGCTGGGCGGCGACCGCGGTCAGAAGCTCTATCAGCTGGACCGCAGCTCCCACACCCGCTTCTCCCACGAAAACGCCAGCGTCCAGAAGCTGTATGAGGAGTTCCTCGGCGCACCCTTGTCCCACGAGTCGCATCACTTACTCCACACGAATATCAAAGAATGGAAGCTCTAAGTACGGCTTGCTAAATCGCGTGATACTTCGTTGCGGGAACCTGCGCCTCGTCTGACGCGATTTATCCGCGCCTTTGCCTCTTTGAGACACAAATAATAAAAGAGCCTGTCCGGTCGTTGACAGGCTCTCTTGATTTGTTGATGCGCGTTATTCCATGCCGAGGTAGGCCCTTTGGGTCTCGCTCAGCTTGTCGATGGTGACGCCCAGGGTCTCCAGCTTCCGGCGGGCGACAGCCAGGTCGATCTCCCGGGGCACCGGGACCACTCCCGGCGCGAGAGTTCCCCGGTTCCGGGCCAGGTACTCGGCGCAGAGGGCCTGGATGGCGAAGCTCATGTCCATGATCTCCGCGGGATGTCCGTCCCCAGAGGCGAGGTTCACGAGGCGTCCCTCCGCGAGAACGTACACCGTCCGTCCGTTGGGCAGGCGATAGCCCCGGATGTTCTGCCGGGCGTCGAAGCCGGACTCGGCATAGGCCTCCAGCTCGTCCATGGCGACCTCCACGTTGAAATGTCCGGCATTTGCCAGGATCGCGCCGTCCTTGAGGCGCGGGAAATGCTCCCGGGTGACGATGCCGCAGTCCCCGGTGACGGTGACGAACACATCCCCGATGGCCGCGGCCTCCGCCATGGGCATCACGCGGAAGCCGTCCATGACCGCCTCAATCGCTCGAACGGGATCGACCTCGGTGACGATGACCCGGGCACCGAGACCCTTGGCACGCATGGCCACGCCCTTGCCGCACCAGCCGTATCCCGCGACGACCACGTCCTTCCCCGCGACGATGAGGTTCGTGGTACGCATGATGCCGTCCCAGACGGACTGGCCCGTGCCGTAGCGGTTGTCGAACAGGT
>CAYNZM010000056.1:0-12423 GCA_964401725.1 uncultured Oscillospiraceae bacterium | reverse complement strand
TCCTCCTCCACATGGCTCTCGCCGAAGATGGGGAGCTTCTGGCCGCAGCAGGGGCATTCGTAGTAGCTCATGTTCTCCACAAGGCCCACCACGGGCAGGTTCAGCATGCGGGCCATGTTCACGGCCTTCTCCACGATCATGGATACGAGGTCCTGGGGCGTGGTGACCACCACCACGCCGTCCACGGGCAGGGACTGGAACACCGTGAGGGGCACGTCGCCCGTGCCCGGAGGCATGTCCACAAACATGTAGTCTACGTCGCCCCAGACCACCTCGGTCCAGAATTGCTTCACCGTGCCGGCCAGGATGGGTCCGCGCCACACAACGGGGTCGGTCTCGTTTTCCAGCAGGAGGTTGATGCTCATGACCTTCACGCCGCTGGCGGTCTCGCAGGCCAGGACGCCGTCCTCGTTCGCGCGGGGACGCTCATGGACGCCGAAGGCCATGGGGATGGAGGGACCGGTGATGTCCGCGTCCAGCACGGCGACCTTCTTGCCGGCCTTTGCGGCGCTGACGGCGAGAAGGGAGGTGACCACGGACTTGCCCACGCCGCCCTTGCCGCTCATGACGGCGATGACCTTGCCCACACGGGACTTGGCGTTCAGGGGCTCCAGAAAGCTCACGGGAGCCTGCCGATCCGCGCAGTCGGAGGTGCAGGACTCGCACTGGGAGGGGGTGCATTCTTCGTTCATAGAAATAGAATCTCCTTACAGCATTGACACACTAAAGGCTAGTATATCCAACCCCTGCCGTTTTGTCAATTTGGACGCAAAAATAACGAAACGAAGCGGCCCGGATCGGACCGCTTCCCGTCTACCACCAGGGCCGCTTCGGACGCTTGCCCCGGCGGATGCCCCGGTCGGACTCCACGAGAAGGATGTCCTCCCCCACCCGGCTGATGCACTCCCAGGGCAGGATATAGTCGTCCTCCCGGCCCAGGAACCCGAAAAACTTCGCCCGTCCCGGCACGATCAGCGCCCGGACCCGGCCCTCGGGCCACTGGACCTCCGCGTCGCACACATACCCCAGCCGAACGCCGGAGCTGACGTTGATGACCTCCTTATCCCGCAGGTCGGAAAATCGGCACAGCATACGCATCCCTCCCCTCAACCCTATGCAAATCCCGTCGGAAACATGCCATTGTGCAATCCCCCGGGAATGTGCTATAATCCCTCGTGATAGAAAGAGAGGGAAGGCACATGAAAAACGTTTACGGCAAGCGGGTATTCGTCACCGGCGCGTCCAGCGGCATCGGACAGGCCTGCGCGGAGGCCTTCGCCATGGGCGGCTGCGACGTCATCGGCGTATCCCGCTCCTGCGAGGAAACGACCACGGATTACCCCGGCGGCGGTCGGCTCACCATGCGGCGGATGGACGTGACGGACGACGCCTCGGTGGAGGCCGCGGCGGGTGCGCCGGAGGGCGTGGACATCGCCATCCTCTGCGCCGGCATGGGCGTGTCCGGTCCGGCGGAGGAGCTTCCCATGGACCTGGCCAAACGCCAGATGGAAGTAAACTACTTCGGCGTCCTGCGGGTGGGCCGGGCGATCCTGCCGAAAATGCGCACCCAGGGCCACGGACTCTTTCTCGTCATCGGCTCCATCGCCGGCCGGGTCCCCATCCCCATGCAGAGCCACTACTCCAGCAGCAAATACGCCCTGGAAGCCTATGTGGAATCCGTGGGCATGGAGATGCGCTCCTTCGGCGTCCGGGCCGTCGTCATCGAACCCGGCGACACCAGCACGGGCTTTACCGACGCCCGCCGGAAATACACCCCGCCCGCGGACTCCCCCTACGCCGCCGTGTGCGAGAAAAGTGTCGCCGTCATGGAAAAGGACGAGCGGAACGGCCTTCCTCCCACCTCCGTGGCGGAGGTGGCGATGAAGCTCGCCGGGAAGCGGAACCCGCCCGTGCGGGTGGCGGTGGGTCTGCCGTACAAAGCCCTCATGTTCGCCAAACGCCTCCTGCCGGACCGGCTGGCCCGGTTCATCCTCACCAAAATGTATCTCGGCTGACTGCACAAATCACGCTCCCATGGGGGCGTGATTTTTTGCGCTTTCGCGGCGTTGACTTTACCGCTTTAGTTTGGTAGTATGGTAGAGGAATGATTGTTTTGGAGGGGAATGCCATGTCTCTCAAGCGTTCGGAACAAACCGACGAGCTTTTTCGCGCCATCCTGTCCCTGCGGGATCTGGACGAGTGCTACCGATACTTTGACGACCTCTGCACCGTAAAAGAGGTCCTGACCTTCGCCCAGCGGCAGGAGGTAGCGGCCATGCTGGCGGCGGGACAGTCCTACCAGCAGACCATCGCCGCCACCGGCGCCAGCTCCGCCACCATCAGCCGGGTGAAACGCTGTCTCGACTACGGCGACGGCGGCTACGCCATGATCCTGGAGCGTCTCGCGGGAGGAACATCATGAGCGCGGAGCTTCTGTCCCTCGCCCGGGTAGAATGCGATCTGCGGCGGCTGTACCGGCGCTTCGGCTACCGGCAGTATAAGGTCAGCCAGTTCGAGGAATACGACCTCTACGCCCAAAATCGGAGCTTTCTCGCCGGGGAGCGCATCCTGTCCTTCACGGATACGGACGGACGCCTCATGGCCATGAAGCCGGACGTGACCCTGTCCATCATCCGCAACACCCGGGATGACGACCGGACCCGGAAGCTCTGGTACACCGAAAATGTATACCGGGTCCCCCGCAACGGCGGCGGCTTCCGGGAGATTTTGCAGACGGGTCTCGAGTGCGTCGGTCCCGCGGACGTATACGCCACGGCGGAGGTGGTGATGCTGGCGGCGGAGAGCCTTGCCGCCATCCGGGAGGACTATATCCTGGACCTGAGCCACGTGGGCATTCTGGCGGGGGTGCTGGACGCGGCGAACGTCTCTCCCGAGACATCCCGCGGCATTCTGGAGGCCGTGGACGGGAAAAGTCTCCACGCCCTGACCGGATTATGCGAGGCGGAGGGACTGACCGCGAAGACCACAGAGCTTCTGCGCAGGCTTTGCCGCATCGCCGGTCCCGCAAAAACCACTCTTCCCGCTCTGTTCTCCCTGCCCCTGCCGGAAACCTCGCTGCGGGCCGCGGAGGAGCTGCGGGACATCGTGGCGCTGCTGGACGTATTCGGAGCGTACAACGTAAATCTCGACCTATCGGTGGCGAACGACACGGATTACTATAACGGCGTGGTGTTCCGGGGCTTTGTGGACGGCGTCGCGGCGGGAGTGCTGTCCGGAGGGCGGTACGACAACCTCCTGAACCGCATGGGAAAATCCGGCGGTGCGGCGGGGTTTGCGGTGTATCTTTCGGAGCTGGAACGCCTCTGGAACGACGCTCCGGCCTACGACGTGGACACCCTTCTGGTGTATGACGAGGGGGACGACCCCCAAAAGATCGCGGCGGCGGTGAAATCCCTCGCGGCAGAGGGAACGGTCCGGGCCCAGAAACAGGGTGCGGCGGCGTTTTCCTACCGGCGGGCAGTGGACCTGGACGGACGGGAGGTGGACGGATCATGGCAAGGATGCTGAACATCGCCCTGCCCAAGGGCCGCCTGGGAGAGCAGGTCTATGAGCTTTTCGAGGCGGCGGGCTATGCCTGTCCCTCCCTGCGGGAGCCGAACCGACGGCTCATCTTCGAAAACGAAGCCGCCGGAGTGCGGTATTTCTGGGCCAAGCCATCGGACGTGCCCATTTATGTGGAGCGCGGTGCGGCGGACATCGGCGTCGCGGGAAAGGACACTCTTCTCGAGTACAGCCCGGACGTGTACGAGCTTCTGGACCTGGGCCTCGGCAAATGCCGTATGTGCGTCGCAGGACCCCGGGATTTCCGGGATGACAACGCCCGGACCCTCCGGGTGGCCACAAAATTCCCACGCGTCGCCCAGCGCTATTACGCCGCCCAGAGCCGACCCATCGACATCATCGAGATGCACGGCTCCATCGAGCTTGCACCCATCGTGGGACTTTCAGACGTCATCGTGGACATCGTGGAGACCGGCAAGACCCTGGAGGAAAACGGTCTCGCACCCCTGCAGGACGTGATCCCCATCAGCGCAAGACTCATCGCGAACAAAGCCCGCTTCAAGTTCCGCGCGGAGGAGATCGGCACCCTGGCGGACCGGATCGCGGACCTGCTGGCCCGGGAAAGAGAGATTTGACCGTGAAGATTTACGACTACAACGACGTCCCCCTCTCGGAGCTTCTCATCCGAGGGGTGGAAAAGACCGGCGTGACCGACGCGGTGCGGGACATCCTCGCGGACGTGGAGGCCCGGGGGGACGAAGCGCTTTTCGAGTACACCCGGCGGTTTGACGGCGCGGAGCTGACCGCTCTCGAGGTGTCCCCCGCAGAGATCGACGCGGCCTGCAACGCCATCGACCCGGAGTTTCGCCGGGTCCTGGAGGAGGCGGCGGAGAACATCCGCGCCTTCCACCGGCACGAGATGCCCCGGGGCTTTCGCATGGACCGGCCCGACGGGTCGTACCTCGGCATGAAGGTGACCCCCATCGAAAATGTGGGCCTCTGCGTCCCCGGGCGGACGGCGGCCTACCCCTCCACCGTCCTCATGACGGCGATCCCGGCCAAGCTCGCCGGCTGCTCTCAGCTCATAATGGTATCCCCGCCGGGTCCCGACGGGACCCAGCCCGACGCCATCCTGGCCGCGGCCAAGATCGCCGGGGTGGACCGGGTGTTCCGCATCGGCGGAGCCCAGGCCGTGGCGGCTCTGGCCTACGGCACCGAGAGCGTTCCCAAGGCGGACAAGATCGTCGGTCCCGGCAGCGCCTTTGTGGCGGAGGCCAAGCGGCAGGTCTTTGGGCGGGTGGACATCGACATGATCGCCGGTCCCAGCGAGGTCCTGGTGGTGGCGGACGGAAGGAGCGATCCCGTGTTCGTGGCGGCGGACCTTCTCAGCCAGGCGGAGCACGACGAACTCGCCACCGCTGTCCTCGTGACGGACAGCCGGAAGCTTGCCGAGGCCGTGCGGGATGAGATCGAACGGCAGATGTCCCTCCTGCCCCGGGAGGCCATCGCCCGGGCATCCATCGAGAATAACGGCAAGATCATCGTGACGGACGATCTGCTGGCGGCGGCGGAGGCCGCAAACGCCCTGGCCCCGGAGCATCTGGAGCTCTGCGTGGACGATCCTGCGGCCTACCTGAGCCTGGTTCAAAATGCCGGTTCGGTGTTTCTGGGGCGGTACTGTCCGGAGGCTCTGGGGGATTACCTCGCCGGGCCGAACCACACCCTCCCCACCGCCGGTGCCGCGAGGTTTTCCAGTCCTCTCGGCGTGGAGGATTTCGTCAAAAAGACCCAGTACACCTATTTCACCCCCGACGCCCTCCGAACGGTGAAGGACGACATCGCCCTCTTTGCCCGGCAGGAGCGGCTGGAAGCCCACGCCCGCTCCGCCCTGGTGCGCTTTGACCGGGAGGCGGTGCAATGAGCCGATTTTTCAGCGCCCGCCACGCCGCCCTGACCCCCTATGTCCCCGGGGAGCAGCCCCAGGACCGGCGGTATGTGAAGCTCAACACCAACGAATCCCCCTTCCCGCCCTCTCCGGCGGTGGCCGCCGCGGCGGAGGCCGAGGCGAGGAGGCTGCATCTTTACTCCGACCCGGAAAGCCGTCTCCTGCGGGAGAAGGCCGCGGCCCTCTACGGCGTGAGCCCCGAAAACCTCCTTCCTGTGAACGGCTCGGACGAAATTCTATACTTCGCCTTCCTCGCCTTCGGGGACGAGGCTCGTCCCTTTGCCTTCCCGGACGTGAGCTACGGCTTCTATCCCGTCTATGCCGCCATGTGCCACGTCCCGGCTCACTTGATCCCTCTGGGGGACGATTTCACCGTGGATGTCGAAGATTATGTAAACCTAAACGAGAACATCGTCCTGGCTAACCCCAATGCTCCCACGGGCATCGCTCTATCCCGGGACGAGGCGGAACGCATCGTTGCCTCGAACCCGGACCGGGTGGTGGTCATCGACGAGGCCTATGTGGATTTCGGCGGAGAGAGCTGCGTGCCCCTCATCGGGAAATACGACAATCTTCTCGTCACCCAGACCTTCTCAAAATCCCGGTCCCTGGCCGGGGCTCGTCTGGGCTTCGGCATTGCCTGCGAGAGCCTCATCCGGGACCTGAACACCGTGAAATACTCCGTGAACCCCTACAACGTAAACCGCATGACCCAGGCCGCGGGCATCGCCGCCATCGACGACAACGAGTATTATCTCCGAAACGCCGGGATCATCGCGGAAAACCGGACCTACACCGCCGAAACGCTGGAGGGCATGGGCTTCCAGGTCCTTCCCTCCCGGGCAAATTTTCTGTTTGCGAAACACGACGCCATCTCCGGCGGGGAGCTGTACGAAGCGCTGAAGGACCGGGGCGTTCTCGTCCGCTGGTTTGACAAGGACCGCATCCGGAACTACACCCGCATCACCATCGGGGACCGGGAGCAGATGGATGTTCTGCTCGCGGCCGTCCGGGCTATTCTGCACGAAAGGAGCATTTTGCCATGAGGACCGCCGCCATCAACCGCCGGACCGCCGAGACGGACATCGCCCTGACCCTGGCCCTGGACGGCACCGGCACCGGCACCGTCGACACCGGCGTGGGCTTTCTCGACCACATGCTGACCCTCTTTGCCAAGCACGGGCACTTCGATCTTTCCATTACCTGCCGGGGCGACACGAACGTGGACGACCACCACAGCGTGGAGGACATCGGCATCGCCCTGGGGTCCGCCTTTGCCGAGGCCCTGGGGGACAAGAGGGGGGTGAACCGCTACGGGAGCATGCTGCTGCCCATGGACGAGGCCCTGGTCCTCGCCGCCGTGGACTTGAGCGGACGGGCCATGCTGCGGTATCACCTCACCCTGCCGGCGGCGAAGGTGGGGACCTTCGACACGGAGCTTGCCGAGGAATTTTTCTGGGCCTTCTGCCGCTCCGCCGGGGCGACGCTGCACCTGCGGCAGCTGGACGGAACCAACACCCACCACATTCTGGAGGCAGCCTTCAAGGGCTTCGGTCGGGCGCTGCGGCAGGCCGCGGCCCCGGACCCGGACGCCGCCGGGGAGATACCCTCCACCAAGGGCGTGCTGTGATGATCGCCATCATCGACTACGGCGTGGGGAATTTGTTTTCCCTAAAAAGCTCCTTTGCCCGGATCGGCGCGGACGCCGTCGTGACCGGCGATCCCGCGGTGATCCGATCCGCGGAAAAGCTGGTCCTGCCCGGGGTGGGAGCCTTCGGGGACGCGGCGCAAAAGCTCCGGGACGCGGGGCTGGATCAGCTCCTCCGGGAGCAGGCGAAGGACGGCAAGTATATCCTGGGCATCTGCCTGGGGATGCAGCTTCTGTTCGACGAGAGCCATGAGTTCGGCATACACCCGGGTCTTTGCCTGATCCCCGGCCGGGTGGTCGACATGACCCCCGTCGTCGGGCCGGGGCGCAAGGTGCCCCACATCGGCTGGAACGCCCTGCACCTGACCCGGCGGTCGCATCCCCTGTGGAGGCACATCCGTTCGGGGGATTTCGTGTATTTCGTCCACAGCTACTACGCCGCGGACTGCGGTGACGCCGTGCTCGCCACGGCGGAGTACGGCGCGGAGCTCACCGCCGCCGTGGGACAGGGAAACGTCCTCGGCTGTCAGTTCCACCCGGAAAAAAGCGGTCCCGTGGGGCTTTCCATCCTGCGGGCCTTCTGCGAAATGAGGTAAACCATGGAGATTTTCCCCGCCATCGACCTGTACGG
Source organism: uncultured Oscillospiraceae bacterium (assembly GCA_964401725.1). Taxonomy (GTDB): domain Bacteria; phylum Bacillota; class Clostridia; order Oscillospirales; family Oscillospiraceae; genus CAJOIG01. The sequence goes on along the minus strand of CAYNZM010000056.1, from coordinate 4,677 downwards.
CGGCAAGGCCGTGCGGCTGTATAAGGGCGACTATGACCACATGACCGTCTACAGTGACGATCCTCTCGCCGTTGCGAAGGACTTCGAGGCTGCCGGAGCGAAGCACATCCACATGGTGGACCTGGCCGGGGCCCGGGACGGCGGCACACCGAATTTCGACGTGGTGGCCTCCGTGACGAAGAACACCGCCCTCCGGGTGGAGATCGGCGGCGGCGTCCGGGACGAGGCCGTGATCCGCCGGTATCTCGAAGCGGGGGTGGGCCGGGTGATCCTGGGCTCCGCCGCCATCACGGACTGGGACTTCTTCGCCGCCATGGCCGAGAAATACCCCGGGCAAATTGCCGCGGGGGTGGACCTGCGGGAGGGCTTTCTCGCCATCCACGGCTGGACGGAAGTGAGCGCAATTACCGCCGCGGACTTCTGCCGGCGCCTTATGGACACCGGCGCCAGGACCGTCATCTGCACGGACATCTCCCGGGACGGGGCCATGGGCGGCACGAATCGGGACCTTTATCGCCGTCTGACCACCCAATTCCCGGCGCTGGATTTCATCGCCTCCGGGGGCGTCTCGTCCCTGGGGGACATCCGGGCTCTGCGGGACATGGGCCTTGCCGGGGCCATCGTGGGCAAGGCGTACTACGTCGGGGCCATCGACCTGCGGGAAGCCATCGAGGTGGCGGCATGATCACAAAACGCATCATCCCCTGCCTGGACGTGAAGGACGGGCGGGTCGTCAAGGGTGTGAACTTCCTGGGGCTGGCGGATGTATCGAGTCCCGTGAAACTGGCGGAGTATTACTCCCGCAGCGGCGCGGACGAGCTGGTGTTCTACGACATCACCGCCTCCGCCGAGGGCCGGGCCCTGTTCACGGACATCCTGCGGGAGGTGGCCTCCACCATCTTCATCCCCCTCACCGTGGGCGGCGGCATAAACTCCCTGGACGATTTCGACCGGGTCCTCAAATGCGGCGCGGACAAGGTCAGCGTCAATTCCGGGGCCATCCAAAACCCCCGGCTCATCTACGCCGCCGCCAAGCGCTACGGCAGCCAGTGCGTAGTCCTCTCCGTGGACGCCAAGCGGGTAAACGGCCAGTTTCGGGTGTTCGCCAAGGGAGGCCGGGTCGATACCGGCATGGACGCCATCGAGTGGATCAGGCAGGGCGCCGATCTCGGCGCAGGGGAGCTGGTGCTGAACTCCATCGACACCGACGGCGTAAAGGGCGGCTTCGATCTCGAGATGCTGGACGCGGTGTGCAGCGCCGTCTCCATCCCCGTCATCGCCTCCGGCGGCGCGGGAGGCATCGACGATTTCGTCACCCTGTTCAAGGCCCTGCCCAAGGTGGACGCGGGGCTTGCCGCCTCCATCTTCCACTTCGGCGAGGTCACCATCGACGCGCTGAAAAATACCCTTGCGGAAAACGGCATCCTGGTAAGGAGATAACAAATGTTCGACATCGACACGCTGAAATTCGACGCAAACGGCCTCATCCCCGCCGTGGTGGTGGACTCCGGCACGAGGCAGGTGCTGACCGTAGCGTATATGAACAAGGAAAGCCTGACGCTCTCCATGGAGCGGGGCCTCACCTGCTTCTGGAGCCGCAGCCGCCGGGAGCTCTGGCTCAAGGGGGAGACCAGCGGGAATTTCCAGCACATCGTATCCATCACCGCCGACTGCGACCGGGACGCCCTTGTGGTGGAGGTGGTAAAGGACGGTCCCGCCTGCCACCTGGGCACGGAGTCCTGCTTTAGCGAGGTCATCTACGCGGGAGATACCCCTCCCGCCTTCCAGTATGAGGCCCTCATGGACCTTCTGCGGGGCCGGAAGGAACATCCCCCGGCGGGGTCCTACACCTCCTATCTCTTCGAGAAGGGCATGGACAAAATCCTCAAAAAGATCGGAGAGGAAAGCACGGAGGTCATCATCGCCGCGAAGGACGGGGACCGGCCCAACACCCTCTACGAGCTGGGAGATCTCGCGTATCACGCCATGGTGCTGATGGTGGAGATGGGCATCTCCCTGGAGGAGCTGAAGGCGGAGCTTGCCTCCCGCCACGTCATCGACCGCAAGGTCAAGCAGGAAAAAATGCGATGATCCGCCAGAACCTCCACACCCACACCCGATTCGACGATGGAAAAAACACCCCGCTCGAAATGGCGCAGGCCGCCCTGGACGCGGGTCTGACCTCCCTGGGCTTTTCCGGCCACAGCGTCCTTCCCTATGAAAACGAGTGGAGCATGACGACGGCGGGAGAGGCGGCGTATCGCACCGCCGTGACCGAGGCGAAAACGGCCTTTGCCGGAAAGCTGGAGGTGTTCTGCGGCCTGGAATGGGACCTGCTCTCCCCGCCGCCGGAGGGGTACGACTATATCATCGGCTCCATCCACCACCTGCCCGCCGGGGAGGGCTTCGTCTCCGCGGACGAATCCCCCGAGGCCACGAAAGACGCCCTGGCAAGGCATTTCGGGGGCAGCTCCGACGCCATGGCGGAGGCGTATTTCGCCCAGTACGACGCGCTGGCAGGCATGCCCTTTGTGGACATCGTGGGGCATTTTGACCTTCTCACAAAATTCGACGAACGGGTCCACATCTTCGACCAGAACAGCCCGCGGTACGAAAGCGCGGCCATGGCGGCCCTGGAAGCGCTGTGCCGGGCGGACAAAATTTTCGAGGTGAACACCGGGGCCATCGCCCGGGGCTGGCGGACCACCCCCTACCCCGCGCCGGAGCTCCTGCGGGAGATAAAAGCCCGGCATGGGCGGGTGCTCGTAAGCTCCGACGCCCACAGCAGGGACGCCATCGCCTGCGCCTTCCCGGAAACGGAAGCTCTCCTGCGGGACCTGGGCTTCCGGGAACGCTGGGAGTTTACCGCCGATGGATTTGTTCCCATTAATACTAATCCTTGATTGAAAGCTGACACCGAGCGCCGAGGGAAATCGCCGCCAGACGAGGCGGAGGACGCAGGCGGGCTGGCGCCCGTCAAGGACGACAACGAAGTATGGCAGTGATTTACCCGGCGTGAATGTCAGGTTTTAGTCGAGGATTAGTATAAGCTATAACAAGCCCGAAAAGGGGTATCCCCACCGCTCCCACGCTATCCTTTCGTAAAAGGCAACGAATTGGGAACAGCGTCCACGGTGGGGATACCCCTTTTCGGGCTCCAGGCAGGTTGTATTAGAATTCCGAGGTCAGAAGCCGCAGGATTTCGTCGCAGAGGGCTTCCGCGTTTTTCTGGAAGCGTTTTTCGATGGCCTGGGCGGAAGTCTCGTCCGGCGCGGTCAGCCGCAGGGACAGGACCTCGTCCACCCCGTCGGACAGGCGCAGGCTCACCACGGCAGAGCCGTCCCGCCGGGGTTCGGAGGTGGTCTCGATCTGGCAGGCGCGGCGCATGGCGGCAGCCACCGGCGCGGTCAGGCGGTCGGCCTTCGCCCGGACGGAGTACGGGATGCTCGTGCCGACAAAGCCCACGTCCTGCCGGCCCTTTTCCGTGATGGCGTAGCGGCCCTTGGCGTCCTGCTCCACGAGGCCGGATTCCACAAGCTCCGCGAGGCAGTCGGTATAGTCGAACCAGGTGAAGCCCCCGTCGATGAGAGCCAGGTCCGACAGGACCACCGGCTCCGCGGGACTCGGAAGCTTTTCAAGGATATACAAAAGAAGAATTTTGATGTCCAGCTTGTCGCGGATGAAGCCGAAACGCTCGTCCATGGTCATCCCTCCCTTTCGCTCCCTCCGATTATACCCCATTTTTCGCGCGGGGTACAGACCCATTTCACATTTTTGTTTTTGGGGCATAGACTGTACTGAAAACTCATAAAGGAGGGCATCACCATGGCGGAACGCCAGGATATTACCGAGGCCGTATGCGTCCATACCCGAAAGATCTACGACAGCTGCCGCGATCAGGACTGCGCGGAGGACCTGCGCATCTACCCCACCGAATCCACTCAGGCGTACATAGACAGCGCCTTCAGCATACGTCCGGGCACGGCAACCCTGCTGTACGCGGACGTGCAGGTGGATGAGATCGGCTTCAACCGCGGATATTACACCGTGGACGTGACCTACTTCTACGACGTGACCGGGATCACCTTCCCCGGGGAGAACACCGTCCGGGGACTGGGCGTGTTCAACAAGCGCGTCATGCTCTTCGGCAGCGAGGGCTCCGCGAAGGTCTTCGCGTCGGACGGCAGCGTCTCCGGAGGCGCTGCCCAGCCCATCGCGGTGGCGGAGTGCGTCGACCCCATCCTTCTCGGCATGAAGCTCATGGACACCGCAAGCCCGGTGCTCCGGGCCGAGATGCGGGCCATTCCCGGGGACATCCTCGCCCACTTTGGGGAGGACCTGGTCCTTGCCGACAGCGGCCGCATCCTCACCTGCACCCTGGGCCAGTTTTCCATCCTCCGCCTGGAGCGGGACAGCCAGCTCGTTCTGCCGGTGTACGACTACTGCCTGCCCGAGCGGGGATGCGATCCCGGCACCACGGACGATCCCTGCACGCTGTTTTCCCGAATCGACTTCCCGGTGGACGAATTCTTCCCTCCGGACAGCCTCGACGCCGCGGAGGACTACCGCACGGCGAAGCAGGAGCTCGAAAACTGACGAACAGGCCGCTCCCGGCAGAGGGACAATGTCATTAAGATAATGTCATTGACCAACGGAGGACTACTCACGAGAACGAGC
>CAYNZM010000055.1:0-12716 GCA_964401725.1 uncultured Oscillospiraceae bacterium | reverse complement strand
CCATGATGACCCGCCCGTCCGGCGCGGGGCTGATGAAGCTGTCGTGCTTCTCCGCCGTGATGCCGGTGAGAGGCTGGAACCAGTGGGTGAAATGGGTGGCTCCGTTCTCCACGGCCCAGGCGCACATAGCGGAGGCCACGGCGTTCGCCACGGAGAGGTCCAGCTTCTGTCCCTCCGCGATGGTCTTTTGCAGAGAATTATATACGTCGGCGGAGAGCCGGGCTTTCATTACCCGGTCATCGAATACCTTGCAGCCAAACATTTCAGGAACCTGTGTCATAGCGGTAGTCTCCTTTTTCAAAATCAAAAAAGAGAGACACCGACGTGACCGAGGCGTTGGCCTCCGAGACGTCGATGTCTCTCGATGCGCTTATGATACACCCGGTCCGGGCGGTTTGTCAATTCGGCAACATGTTAGAATATCTAATAACATGATTTAGATTTTTTGTTAATATCGCAATTGACACCGGTTCCTCCGCCGATTATAATTTCAATGGTATGGCGTTACCGAAAGGACAACGAAGTCCTCTCGGCGGCGCTGTGCGCATTTTTTAAGGAGATGATCCCATGAGATACACGCGGGAAGACGTTATGGAATACATCCGGGAGGAAGACGTAAAATTCGTCCGTCTGGCCTTCTGCGATGTCTTTGGACGGCAGCGGAACGTGGCGATCCTGGCGGATGAGCTTCCCCGGGCCTTCGATCACGGCGTCGCCTTTGACGCCTCGGCCATTGACGGCTTCGGCGGCGAGACCCGCTCGGACCTGTTCCTGCATCCCGATCCGGCCACGCTGACCCAGCTCCCCTGGAGGCCCCAGCACGGCGGCGTGGCGCACATGTTCTGCGACATCGCTCACCCGGACGGAACGCCCTTTGCCGGGGACACCCGCCGCGTCCTCAAGCAGGCGGTGCAGGCTGCGCGGGAGCAGGGTTGTGTCTTTCGCTTCGGCTCAGAGATCGAGTTCTATCTCTTCAAGCTGGACGATGACGGCGAGCCGACGAAGATTCCCTATGACCGTGCGGGCTACATGGACATCGCCCCGGCGGACAAGGGCGAGAACGTCCGCCGGGAGATATGCCTTACGCTGGAGCGCATGGGCATCCTGCCGGAGGCGTCCCACCACGAGAGCGGTCCGGGCCAGAACGAGATCGACTTCCGTCACGCCGATCCTCTGACGGCGGCGGACAACGCCGTGACCTTCAAAGCGGTGGTAAGCACCATTGCCGCCCAGTACGGTCTGTGGGCGGATTTCTCCCCCCGGCCCCTGGCGGAGCATGACGGCAGCGGTATGCACGTAAACGTCTCCGCGACCGGCGGGGAGGCAGACGATATGCTGCCGTCGCTGATCGCCGGACTTCTGCGCCGCGCCCGGGAGATGACGCTGTTTCTGAACCCCGTGGAGAATTCCTATGAGCGTCTCGGCCGAGACAAAGCCCCGGGCCAGGTGTCCTGGTCGCCGGAGAACCGCTCCCAGCTCATCCGCATCCCGGCGGCGGAGGGAGCTTATCGGCGGCTGGAGCTTCGCTCGCCGGACCCCATGGCCAATCCCTATCTTGCCTTCGCCCTCGTTATGCAGGCCGGGCTGGAGGGCATCCGGGAAAAGCTCTCGCCGCCGGGACTCGGGCAGAGCCTCGGGGAGCTGCCCCGGACGCTGGGGGAGGCCACTGCCGCCGCGGACTGCGAATTCATCCGCCGCGTCCTGCCGGGACTGATCGTATCTGCTTATCGGCGCTAGTCCCATCAAAAAACTTGGAGGGGAGGGTACGAGGTATGATCTTCCGGGAGGACACCTACAGCGTCCTGCTGGTATCGGCGTCGGAAAAATTCAATACGGTCACGGCCTCGCTGCTTCCCGGCTCCGAGTTCTGGCCCGTCACAGTGGCGAAAAGCGCCGGCGATGCCCAGCGGCGGCTGCTGGACGCCCGGTTCGACATTGTGCTCGTGAACACGCCCCTGCCGGACGAATTCGGAACGTCCCTGGCGGAAGATGTTTGCGCGAAGACCCAGGCCGCCGTCCTGCTCCTTGTCAAACGGGAACTCTACGACGAGATCTACTACAAGGTCATTGGTTCGGGCGTCATCATGCTTCCGAAGCCCACCAACGAGGCGGTCATGTCCCAGATGCTGCGGACCCTCTGCTCCGTGCGGGAGAGGCTGCGTCGGGCGGAGGAAAAACAGGTCACGGTGGAGCGAAAGATCGAGGAGCTGCGGATCGTGAACCGGGCAAAATGGCTTCTCATCCAGCGCCTGCAGATGACGGAGGAGGACGCCCACGGCTACATCCGCCGGCAGGCCATGGACAAGCGCGTCACCCAGCGGGAGGCCGCGGAGGATATTCTGCGGACTTATCAATAATATGACTGTTTGGAGGTCAAACAACTATGTGCGGAATCGTCGGATACACAGGAAGCCGGCCCGCCGCGCCGATCCTTCTGGACGGGCTGACGAAACTGGAATACCGGGGCTATGACTCGGCGGGCATCGCCGTGCGGGACCTCAGCCGCCAGGACGTGGCGGTGGTCAAAGCGCCGGGAAGGCTTTTGAACCTCATCCAGAAAACGGACAACGGCGCTTCGGTACCCGGCACCTGCGGCATCGGCCACACTCGCTGGGCCACCCACGGCGAGCCCACGGAGGTCAACGCTCATCCCCATCACTCCGTGGATGACGACGTGGTGGGCGCTCACAACGGCATCATCGAAAACTACCAGGAGCTGAAGCAGAAGCTCGTCCGAAACGGCTACGCCTTCTATTCGGAGACGGACACCGAGGTCGCCGTCGATCTTGTGGACTACTACTATAAAAAGTATAAGCTCGGTCCCATCGACGCCATCGCCAAGGCCATGGTGCGCATCCGCGGCACCTATGCTCTCGCGCTGATGTTCCGGGATCTGCCGGGGGAGATCTGGGTCGCCCGGAAGGACAGCCCCCTCATCCTCGGCAGCACGGAGGACGGGGCCTTCCTGGCCTCCGACGTGCCCGCCATCCTGAAATATACCCGCACGGTCTACTACATCGACAATCTGGAGATGGCCCGGCTGCGCCCCGGTGAGATCACGTTCTTCGATCTCAACGGCGACGAGGTGCGGAAGGACGCCGCCACCATCACCTGGGACGCCGAGGCCGCGGAAAAGGGCGGCTACGAGCACTTCATGCTGAAAGAAATCCACGAGCAGCCCAAGGCGGTCCGTGACACGCTGGGATGCTATATCACCGACGGGACGATCGACCTCTCCGCCACGGGCCTGACGGAGGATTTTCTGCGCTCCCTGGAGCGGCTGTACATTATCGGCTGCGGCTCCGCGTACCATGTGGGCATGGCGGGCAAATACGTCCTGGAGGACCTGGCGGACATGCCGGTGGAGGTGGACCTCGCGTCGGAATTCCGTTATCGGAACCCGAAGCTCGAGAAAAATGCCCTCGTGGTCGTTATCTCCCAGTCCGGCGAGACGGCGGATACTCTCGCCGCCCTGCGCATGGCGAAGGAGCGGGGCGTTCCCGTCCTCGCCGTCGTGAACGTGGTGGGGTCCAGCATCGCCCGGGAGTGCGACTTCTGCATGTACACCTACGCCGGGCCGGAGATCGCCGTGGCCACGACGAAGGCCTACAGCGCTCAGTTGGCGTCCATCGACATGCTGGCGGTGCGGCTGGGACTTTTGCGGGGTGTGTTCGACGAGGAAAGAGAATCCTTTCTGACCGCGGAGCTTCTCGCCCTGCCGGGGAAGATGGAAAAGGTCCTGGAGAACAAAGAGCGCATCCAGTGGTTCGCCGCGAAATACGCAAACGCCCGGGACATCTTCTTCATCGGCCGCGGCGTGGACTACTCCATCAGTCTGGAGGGAAGCCTCAAGATGAAGGAGATCAGCTACATCCACTCCGAGGCCTACGCCGCCGGGGAGCTCAAGCACGGCACCATCAGCCTCATTGAGGAGGGAACGCTGGTGATCGGCGTCCTGACCCAGTCGGCGCTGATCGAGAAGACCATCAGCAACATGACCGAATGCCGGGCCCGCGGCGCGTACCTCATGGGCCTCACGAGCTACGGTAACTACGCCGTGGAGGACACCGCGAGCTTCACGATCTACGTCCCCAAGGCGGAAGAACACTTCATCGGAAGCCTCGCCATCATCCCCCTGCAGCTTCTGGGCTACTACGTCGGCGTGGCCAAGGGCGTGGACGTGGATAAGCCCCGGAATCTTGCAAAAAGCGTCACGGTGGAATAAGCTGCGAACCCATTTCCTGCGGCAAATCGCATTTTGGTACATCCTTGCGTTGTATGGTGATCGGAACTATGCTGCGGTCCGAGTCTCTGTGTCCGTTGACATGCGCCGCCGGAAAGTATAAACTATCGGCAGGCGAGGCAAGAACGCCGGAACACATCCACCTGACTTCCACGGAGTTCCCATGACCAATTCTTCCGAGAAAACCGAAAAACGCCGGCTGCTGTGGCGGTTTCTGAAGGGAAGCAAGGCCCTGTTTGCCACCAGCATGCTGGCCTCCGTCGTGTCCGCTCTGTGCGACATGGTGAGTCCGCAGATCGTGCGTGTCGCGGTGGACAATGCCCTCGGCGGCGCGGAGCCAACGACCCTGCCGGAGTGGGTGATCACTCTCGCGGACCGCTTGGGCGGATTTTCGTGGCTGGGGGAGCACATCTGGGTCCTGGCGGCGGCGCTGATCGCTGTGGCGCTCGTGAAGGCCGCGTCCCAGTACGGCTACCGCGTGTCCAACACCGCGGCCTCCGAGCGGCTCGTGAAGACCGCCCGGGACAGCCTCTTTGACCACATCGAGCGCCTGCCCTACGCCTGGCATATGCGCCACCGCACCGGCGACATCATCCAGCGCTGCACCTCCGATCTCGACACGCTGAAAAACTTCATCTCCACCCAGATGACGGAGATTCTCCGGGTGGCGATCCTGCTGGGGCTTTCCATCGCTTTTATGGCGGGCATGGACGGGACCCTGACCCTCATCGCTCTCGCCCCGGTGCCGGTCATCATCCTGTATTCGTTCATCTACTTCCGCATCATCGGCGCAGCCTTTCTGGAATGCGACGAAAACGAGGGAATCCTCTCGTCGATGGCCCAGGAGAACCTGGCCGGGGTGCGGGTGGTCCGGGCCTTCGGCCGGGAGCGGCACGAGCGGGACCGCTTCACGGAGCAGAACCGCTTCTATACCGGCCTGTGGATGAAGCTGGCAAAGCCCATGGCTACCTTCTGGAGTGTTGGGGACATCCTCTCCGGCATCCAAATCATGCTCACCGTCTGCTTCGGGGCGGCGTTCTGTCTGCAGGGCCGGATGCTGGCGGGGGAGTACATCGCCTTTCTGTCCTACTGCGCGCTGATGACCTGGCCCGTGCGTATGCTGGGCCGGATGATCTCGGAGATGAGCAAGGCGGGGGTCTCCATCGACCGCATCGCGTACATCATGAACGCCGAGGAGGAGCGGCAGACCGGCGCGGAGCTTCGCCCGGACCTCTCCGGGGACATCGTCTTCGACCATGTGACCTTCTCCTATGAGCCGGAGCAGGAGCTTCTGCGGGACGTGAGCTTCACCGTGAAGGGCGGCACGACCCTCGGCATCCTCGGCGGCACCGGCAGCGGAAAAAGTACGCTGGTTCTGCTGTTGAACAAGCTCTACGACCTCCCGCGGGACGGCGGCAGCATCACCGTCGGCGGAACCGACATCCGCGACATCGACACCGGCTTTCTGCGGAAGAACATGGCCATGGTGCTGCAGGAGCCGTTTCTCTTCTCCCGCACCATCCGGGAGAATATCGCCATGGGGGTGGAGACAGCATCCGAGGCGGACATCCGCGCCGCAGCGCGATCCGCCTGCCTGGAGGATACGGCGGACAGCTTCCCGGCGGGCTTCGATACGTTCGTGGGCGAGCGGGGCGTGACCCTCTCCGGCGGGCAGAAGCAGCGGGTGGCCATCGCCCGGGCATTAATGCAGAAAGCCCCCATCATGGTGCTGGACGACTCCCTCTCCGCCGTGGACACCGAGACGGATGCACGCATCCGGGCGGGGCTCTCCGAGCATTTTCGGGGCTGCACCGTGCTCATCGTGTCCCACCGCATCACCACCCTCAAAAACGCGGACCAGATCCTCGTTCTGGATCGGGGGCGGGTAGCGGAGATCGGCACACACGACGAGCTGCGCCATGCCGGAGGACTGTACCAGAAGATCTGCGAGATACAGGAGGAGGCGTGACGATGGGGGAAAAGCACACCTTCTTCGGCGTCCGAACGATTCTGCCGTATCTTCGTCCCTTCCGGCGGGAACTCGTCGGCCTCGTTATCGCAAGCTGCCTCGGCAGCCTCATCGACATCGGCGTACCTCTGTTCCAGCGCTATGCTCTGGACCGGTTCGTGGCCGGAGGCGATATGCACACCCTCCCGGCGTTCATCGCGGTCTACCTCGGGGCGATCCTCGCGGCGGCGGGGTTCAACTATGTATCCTGCCTCTGGGGCATGAAGGTAGAGGTCGGCGTGGAGCGGGACCTGCGGGACGCGGCCTTCTCCCATCTGCAGACCCTGTCCTTTTCCTATTTCAACCAGAACAGCGTGGGCTACATCCACTCCCGGGTGATGAGCGACACCCAGCGCATCGGTGAGCTTCTGAGCTGGACGCTTCTCAACAGCGCGTGGCAGTTCTGCTACGTCGTCGGCTCCGTCGTCGCCATGTTCGCTATTAACCCGCGGCTTGCGTGGCTCATCACGGCCTTGCTGCCCGTGGTGGCGCTGCTGTACGCCGTGTTCCAGAAGCGGCTATTCTCCCTGAACCGGGAGATCCGGGAGCTGAACGCCCGGATCACCGGCGACTTCAACGAGGGCGTCATGGGCGCGCGGACGGTGAAGACCCTGGCCGTCGAAAAGAAGCTGGCGGAGCATTTCGAGGCGGGCACGGAGAAAATGCGCAGCCGCTCCGTGACGGCGGCCCGGTTCCACGGCCTTTTCGCCATCACCATGAGCTTTGCCTCGTCCCTGGCGCTGGCTCTGATCCTCTGGAAGGGCGGCGTCATCGCGAAAGAACAGATCGGAACGTTTTCCATGTTCATGTCCTATGCCCAGGGCCTCATGGAGCCGGTCCGCTGGGTGGTGGACGCCATCGGCAGCCTCATCACGACGCAGATAAACATCGAGCGTCTCAATAAGCTCCTGAACACCCGCTCCGACGTGGTGGACGGCCCGGCGGTCACGGAGAAATACGGCGACAGCTACGACCCCAAGCGGGAAAACTGGGAACCCATCCACGGCGACATCGAGTTCCGGGACGTGAGCTTCCGCTATCCCGACGGGGAGGAGCTGGTCCTGGAGCATTTCGATCTGACCATCCCCTTTGGTACGAACCTCGCCATCGTGGGGGAGACCGGCGCGGGAAAATCCACCCTCGCGAACCTCGTTTGCCGGTTCTATGAGCCCACCTCCGGCGTCATGCTGGTGGATGGCCGGGATGCTCGCGAGCGGTCCCAGCTCTGGCTGCGCTCCGCCATTGCCTGCGTGCTGCAGACACCTCACCTCTTCTCCGGCAGCATCCGGGAAAACCTCCTGTACGGCAATCCCGACGCCACGGAGGAGGAAATTCGCGAGGCCCTGGACCTTGTCTCCGCCACGGAACTGGTGGAAAGCCTTCCCGACGGTCTGGACACCGATGTTGGCGAGAGCGGCGACCTTCTCTCCACCGGGGAAAAGCAGCTCATTTCTTTCGCCCGGGCCATCCTCGCGAAGCCCCGCATCCTCATTCTGGACGAGGCCACAGCCTCCGTGGACACCCTTACCGAGCAGCGCATCCAGCATGCCATCGACGAGATCATCCGTGGTCGGACCTCCATCGTCATCGCCCACCGGCTCTCCACCATCCGTAACGCGGACCTCATTCTCGTCGTCAGCGACGGCAGGATCATCGAGCGGGGGAGGCACGACGAGCTGATCGCGCGGCGGGGAACGTATTACCGGCTGTATACCCGCCAGTATGCGGAGGAAGCCACCGGCGCGGCGTTCACCTGATCCAAAACACAGCGGCGGCAGACCTGTTTTTTCGCGGGTCCGCCGTCGTTTTTTATGCGTTTTTCTCCAGCTTCCGGGCCAGGGCCTCCATGGCCCGCACCGCGGCGGGGTCTCCCTCCAGCGCGAGAGCCGTTCGGTCCGGCAGGGGAGCCAGATGGGCGCGGCCCATGTCCGAGTCGTAGGTCAGTCCGTCCGTCAGGTCTGCGCCGAACTCCGCCAGGGTCTCCGTCATGACCCGCATGAGTCTCGCCCGGTCCCGGCAGGGGATCACCCGCCGGGTCGGACCGTTCTCCTCCGGCAGGCGGTACAGCCCGTCCAGCGCGTCCAGGTTGCACTGATAATACGCCCGGGGGGTTCCGATGTCACACCAATATCCCTCCATGACCCGCCCGGTCATGGGAATGCCCTCCGCCAGAAGTTTTGGGAATACGTCTGTTGCGAAGTCGCAGAACACCCCCGACGGCACGCGGTCCAGTACGTCGGGGGAGAGGACGTAGATGCCTGTGCTGACCCGGTCCGTCACCACCCGCTCCCAGGTGGGTTTCTCCACAAAACCTGTGATCCGTCCGGCCCGGTCCGTGACCACAAGGCCGTAGGGCAGCGGCTCCGCGTGGGCGGTAAGGGCGATGGTAACCCCCGCGTCGTGACCTCGGTAAAGCTCCGTGAGATCGAAATCGCAGGCGCAGTCCCCGCTGATGATTAGGACGGCGTCGTCCCCGATGAACTCCCGACAGTTTTTTACCGCGCCGGCGGTGCCGAGGGGCTCCGCCTCGGTCCGGTATTCGATCGAAACGCCGAAGCGTCCGCCGTCCCCGAAGTGACGACGTATGACCTCCGGCTCGTACCGCAGGGTTATGCACAGCCGGTCGAAGCCGTTTTCCCGCAGCAGGGCCACGGTCCGCTCCAGCAGGGGTTTTCCCAGCAGCGGCATCATAGGCTTCGGAAGCCCGCCGGAGATCGTCTGCAGGCGCGTTCCCTCGCCGCCGGATAATATGATCGCTTTCACATCCATCCCTCCGCGGGGTAGTTTGTCCACGGGATCGGCGGTTTATGAAAAACACGCGGGAATGGGTTGTAATGTGCGCGGGGATTTGGTATAATTATCTGATCCTAATCTGGAGAAGTATGCCATGAACAAGCTCTCAAAAAAGCTCGAAAGCTCCGCAAACGGCATCTATACCGTCGTGCTGCTGATCTTTGCCGTCGTGACGTATCTCGCCTTCGACCTTCTGTATCTCGCGGCGGCGGAGGCGGTGGCGGCGCTGGCCCTGTTTGCCGTGGCGTCCCTTTCGGACCGGCGGCGGCAGCGGGAGCTTCGCAAGTACATCGACTCCGTGACCTACGAGTCCGAAGAGGCGAAAAACAGCGCCATGATGTATTTTCCCCTGCCTATGAGCACGTTTTTGCTGGACTCCGGGCGCATCGTGTGGGGAAACCAGGCGTTTTTCACCGCCTGCGGCTATGACCACCCCACGGTGGACGTGTTCATGTCCGACCTCGTTCCGGGCTTTGACGGCAAATGGCTCCTGGAGGGGAAAAAGCGCTGCCCGGGGCTCATTGAGCTGGGCGGACGACGCTACCAGGTCAACGGCAGCCCCATCCGAGGCCAGGACGAGGGAAAGCGCAGCCGCGCCATGGGCATCACCTACTGGGTGGATGTGACGGATTACGACGACATAAAGCGAGAGTACGCCGCCTCCCGTCCGGTGGTCATGCTGATCCTGCTGGACAATTACGACGAGCTTCTCCGCACCTCCACCGAGCGCGCCAAGACCGACATCCGAAACGCCTTTGAGGATAAGCTGGCCCAGTGGGTCGACCAAAAACGCGGTCTTTGGCGGCGGTACGACCGGGACCGCTACATCTACATCTGCGAGCGGCGTTACTTTGACCGTCTGCGGGAGGGGAACTTCTCCATCGTGGACGATGTCCACAACATCGTGAACACCGCGGGCATCCACGCCACGGTCAGCATCGGCGTCGGCATCGACGGGGCCTCCCTGGAGGAAAACTTCGGCTTTGCCTCCCTCAGCGCGGAGATGGCCCTCTCCCGGGGCGGCGACCAGGCCGTCATCCGGGACCGCATGAACTTCCAGTTCTTCGGCGGCCGGGAATCCGAGGTGGAGACCCGCACGAAGGTCAAAAGCCGGGTGGTGGCCAATGCCCTGGGGTCCTATATCAAGGATGCTTCCACGACCTTTGTCATGGGCCATCGCTTTGCGGATATGGACGCTCTCGGCGCGGCGGTGGGCGTGTGCTGCATCGCCCGCAGCTACGGCAAGCGGGTCCGCATCGTCATGAGCGATAGCCCCAATGCCTGCGGCACGCTGATCGCGGAGCTCAAAAAGCACAAGGAATACGAAGATATTTTCGTGACGCCCAAGGAGGCCATGCTGCAGGCAAACGCCCGGAGCCTTCTCGTGGTGGTGGACACGAACCGCCCGGAGCAGGTGGAGGACGAGGCCCTCCTGCAGACCATCTCCCGGCTCGTGGTGGTGGATCATCACCGCCGGGCCGCCACCTATATCGAAAACGCTACCCTGACCTTCTACGAGCCCTATGCCTCCTCCGCCTGCGAGCTCATGGCGGAGCTCATCCAGGAGCTGGTGGACCCGGAGACCATCCTTCGGGTAGAGGCGGAGGCCATGCTGGCGGGCGTCGTGACCGACACGAAAAACTTCACCATGCGCACCGGCGAGCGCACCTTCGACGCCGCGGCGTTCCTGCGGCGCACCGGCGCGGACCCCGTGGCGGTGAAGCGGCTCATGCAGAACGACTACGCCAGCACCGTCACGAAATACGCGATCCTGGAGCGGGCGGTGCCCTACCGGGATTCCATCTGCATCGCGGCCATGGACCGGGAGGTGGCGCGGGTCACGGCGGCCCAGGCGGCGGACGAGCTTCTGAACATCTCCGGCATCGAAGCCTCGGTGGTGCTGTATCCCACGGCGGACGGCGGCGTGAATTTCTCCGCCCGCAGCATCGGGAGCCTCAATGTCCAGCTCCTCATGGAAAACCTGGGGGGCGGCGGGAATATGTCCGCGGCGGCGGCACAGCTTTCGGGGGTCTCCGTGGAGGACGCCTCGACCCGTCTCCGGGCGGCCATCGACGAATATTTCGCATCGTAACAACACAAGGGAGGAATTACTCATGAAAGTCATCCTGCAGAAAGACATCAAAGGCCAGGGCAAGAAGGGCGAGCTGAAGGAAGTCTCCGACGGCTACGGACGAAACTACCTCCTGCCCCGGGGCCTCGCGGTGGAGGCCACCGCCGACAATCTCAACACCATGCGCCTGAAGGACAAGGCAAAGCAGGCGCAGATCGCCCGGGAGAAGGCCATCGCCCAGGAGTACGCCGAGCGCCTCGGCAGCGTCGTCGTACGGGTGCAGGCCAAGGGCGGCGAGGGCGGACGCCTCTTCGGCTCCGTCACGTCCCAGCAGATTTCCGACGCTCTCGCGGAGCAGCACGACATGAAGATCGAGAAGAACCAGATCGTGCAGGGCGACCCCATCAAGCAGTTCGGCTCCTATGAGATCAAATGCAAGCTGGGCCACGAGATCAGCGGCACCATCCACCTCCTCGTTACCGAGGAAAAATGATCCCCCTGCGGAGGTAACCTATGGACGAGCTCCTGGGACGCCGGGTACCCCACTCCGCGGAGGCGGAGCAGGCGATCCTCGGCGCGATGCTCTTTGAGCGTGCGTGCATCCCGGACGTGGTGAACCACGTCAAGACAAGCGAATTTTATATCGAGACCAACCGGGACATCTTCGACACCATCTTCTCCATGTACAGCCTGGGTCAGAAGGTGGACATCATCACCGTCCAGGAGGAGATGAAGCAGCGGGGCGTCTGGAAAGAGACTACCCAGCGCTACCTCATCGAGCTTATGGAGATCACCCCCACGGCGGCAAACGTGCTGGAATACTGCGCCATCGTGCGGGACAACGCCCTCCTGCGGAATCTCGGCGCGGCGGCCACGGAGGTGACGGACCTGGTCTACGGCGGCTCGGCGGAGGCCCAGCAGGCGCTGGAGCTTGCCGAGCGGAAGATCTATGCCCTCCGCAAGGAAAACGCCGCCGGGGGACTCGTGGAGATGAAGCACGTCCTCCAGGACGCCCTGCAGACCATCACCGCCGCCACCCAGGGCGGCGGTCTGCCCGGCGTGACCACGGGCCTTGTGGACATCGACGACCGGCTCATGGGCATGCAGCCCGGCGACTTTTTGCTCATCGCCTCCCGGCCCGGCATGGGAAAAACCAGCATCGCCCTGAACGTGGCGGTCTCGGCGGCGAAGGCCTCCGGAAAGACCGTGGCCATTTTCTCTCTCGAAATGAGCCGGCAGCAGCTCGTCATGCGCCTCCTCTCCGGGGAGAGCCGCATCGACCACCAGAAGCTCATCCAGGGCCGCCTCACGGCGGAGGAGTGGAGCCGTCTCATTGAGGCGGCGGGGACCCTGTCCCAGCTTGACATCCGCATCGATGATAACCCCAGCATGACCGTGGCGGAGCTGTCCGCCCAGTGTCGGCGGCTCGACAATCTCGGCCTGATTATGGTTGATTACCTGCAACTCATGCAGAGCGCCGGCAGCGGTCACACCTGGTCCAACGAGAGCCGCACCCAGGCCGTCAGCGACATCAGCCGCATGATGACCCTCTGCGTCGGAATATACAGTCTGGCAGTCGCCGCAGGACCAGTAAGCAATAT
>CAYNZM010000054.1:0-12864 GCA_964401725.1 uncultured Oscillospiraceae bacterium | reverse complement strand
AGGGCAGGCAGAAGGTGATGTGGGCGATGAGGAGCGTCGCGAAGTTGAGACTCGTCGTCGCGCCGAAGATGCGGCTTCCCACGAAGACGAACATGAGCATCATGGAGATGCCGGTGATGATGTCGGGGTTGATCATGGGGATGTTCGTCACGGTGTCCAGGGCGGCGCGGATATACCGGCTGCGGAGCTTCTGGATGCCCACGGCGGCGGCGGTGCCCATGACCGTGGCGACCACGGAGGCGCACACGGCGACGATGAGGGTGTTCTGCACGGATTTGAGGGTGTCGCCGTCCCGGAAGAGCTCGCCGTACCACTTCAGCGAGAAGCCGGAAAACACGGAAAGGCTCCGGGCCTCGTTGAAGGAAAACACCAGCAGGATCACGATGGGCGCGAACAGGAACACGATCAGAAGCGCGGTATAGATTTTTCCGGCGGTTTTCATGCGGCGCCTCCTTCCGGGGTTTTGTCAACGACGCGGCGCAGCAGCGCCATGCATAGCAGCAGGATGACCATGAGGATGAACGCGATGGCGGCGGCGAAGTGGAGGTTGTTCGCGGTGTACTGGCCCTCGATGGCGTCACCGATGAGGAAGAACTTGCCGTCGCCCAGCTTCTGGGAGATGTAGAACGTGGAGATGGAGGGGATGAGGACCATGGTGATGCCGTTCAGGACCCCCGGCAGGCTCAGCGGAAAGATGACCCGCCGCAGGACCCCGCCGGGGGAGCAGCCCAGGTCCCGGGCCGCCTCGAAGAGCTTCGTGTCCATCTTCGCCATGATGGAGTACAGGGGCAGGATCATGTACGGCAGGTAGTCGTATACCATGCCGATGACGACGGCGGTCTCCGTGCCGATGATCTTCACCCGGGCAAGACCGAGGGAGACGAGAAAGTTGTTCAGGATGCCGGTGTCCTGGAGAATGGTCATCCAGGCGTAGGTGCGGATGAGGAAGTTCATCCACATGGGGATCATGATGAAGGTGATGAGGACCTTCTGCACCCGGTCCGACGCCCGGGAGAGGATGTACGCGAAGGGGTAGCCGATGAGAAGGCAGACGACGGTGGAGATGACCGCGAGCTTCAGCGACCGCCCGAAGATAAGAAGATACGTCCTTACCTCCCGGGACGCGCCGTTGTCGTCCGTGACCGTGGCGGTGGTGGTGAAGAACCGGGCGATGTTCTCGAAGGTGAACCGGAAGCTGTTGTCCGTGAAGGCATAGTATGCCACGAACACCAGCGGCACGACGATGAAGAGCACGGCCCACGCGCCGTAGGGCGTGAGGGTCAGGCGCTTCGCCAGGGTGTTTCTTGTCATTCCTCCACCTCCGGCTCCGCGTCGGCGTTGGAGAGCTCGTCCAGCTCGTTGGAGAAGGAGGAATAATCCCCGAACATGCCGGAGTATTCGCTCTTTTTCATGACATGGATGGCGTCCGGCTCGATGTAGAGGCCGATGCGCTCGTCCACATCCACGAAGTCCGTGGTCTGGATCATCCACTTGAAGCCGCCGATGTCCACGATGACCTCATAGTGCACGCCCATGAAGGTGACGGAGGTGACGACGCCCTGGAGCATGCCCTTGTCCGGGGCGACGATGTCCACGTCCTCGGGACGGACGACGACGTCCACCGCCTCGTTCACGTCGAAGCCGGCGTCGAGGCAGGGGAAGGTCTGGCCGGAGAAGGTGACGGAGAAGTCCCGCAGCATCACGCCGTCCACGATGTTCGACTCCCCGATGAAGTCCGCGACAAAGGCGTTTTCCGGCTCGTTGTAGATGTCGAGGCTGGTGCCGATCTGCTGGATGCGTCCTTCGCTCATGACAACGATGGTGTCGGACATGGAGAGGGCTTCCTCCTGGTCGTGGGTGACGAAGATGAAGGTGATGCCCGTGGCCTTCTGGATGTTTTTGAGTTCCTGCTGCATGTCCTTGCGGAGCTTGAGGTCCAGGGCGGCGAGAGGCTCGTCCAGAAGCAGGACCCGGGGATGGCTGATGAGGGCCCGGGCGATGGCGACGCGCTGCTGCTGTCCGCCGGAGAGATTGGCGATGTTCCGGCGCTCGAAGCCCTTCAGGGCCACCATGGAGAGCATTTCCTCCACCCGGGCCTCGATCTCGTCCTTGGGGACCTTCTTCTCCCGCAGGGAGAAGGCCACGTTCTCGAAGACGTTCAGATGGGGGAACAGGGCGTATTTCTGGAAGACGGTGTTCACGTTCCGCTTGTGGGGAGGCACGTCGTTGATCCGCTCGCCCATGAACAGCACGTCGCCGGAATCCGGGGTCTCGAAGCCGCCGATGAGCCGCAGAGTGGTGGTCTTGCCGCAGCCGGAGGGACCGAGCAGGGTGATAAATTCGTTGTCGAAGATGTCGAGGCTGATATTGTCGAGAACCACCTCGCCGTCGTAGGATTTGGTGATGTTTTTCAGTTCGATGATCTTTTCCATGGCGACCTCCCGAAAAAGTGAAAAGTGGAGCATGCCTGCACATACTCCACTTGGATATATCGCCTTTGCCGCCGCGGATAACGCGGGCGGTGGTTCGATCGGTGTTTGAAGAGTCTATATAGCAAAGATACTTTTACTACTCTTATTGACCATTTCACAAGTTAGCATGCCACAGGCACTGGTTATAAAGTAACCAACTAAATAATCAATAAGGCAACAGAAGCTGCCACCGCGTTCCGCGGGGAATCGGCATTCGACCCGGCTGTCCGTCTGGCCTTGGCCGCTTCGGTAGCAAAGCGGCGGTCGCATCCTGCTTTGGAAAGACTCGTTCACAGTATAGATTTTTCCAATTGAGACGCGCACATCATACCAATTGAAAAATCGTTTGTCAATAGGGAAATCGAATTATGACAGAAAGTTACGGTTCCTCGGGAAAATACCGCTTTACGAAGGGGACTTCCGCCACGGCGAAGGTCCGGCCATGGAGATAGCCCAGGCTCCCCGCCGGGGTCTCGAAGGCAAAGGTGAGCTTGTAGCTCCAGAGAAGCTGGCGGTCCTCGCCGTGCTTTCGGTTTTCCCGCTCAATGCCGTATTTCCCGTCCCCCAGGAGGGGGTGACCGGCGTGGGCCATCTGGACGCGGATCTGGTGGGTGCGTCCGGTGTGAAGGCGGCATTCCACCAGGGAAAGACCGTTTGCGGAGCGCAGGACGGCGTAGTCCGTCACCGCGAGGCTCGCTCCCGGTTCGGAGCGGGGCTTCACGAAGACCCGGTTTTTCCCGGCGTCCTTGAACAGCCAGTTTTCCAGCCGTCCCTCCGCGGGCTTCGGCCGGCCGAGGCAGACGCAGAGATAGCTCTTATCGATTTCCCGGGTGCGGATTTTCTCGTCCAGGACCCGCAGAGCCTCGGCGTTTTTCGCCGCGATGACGATGCCGCCGGTGCCTCGGTCGATGCGGTTGCACAGGGCCGGCGCGAAACTGTTTTCCGCCGCCGGGTCCCACTGGCCCGCCTGGAACACATGGGCCTGGATGCGGGCGATGAGGGTACGCCCGTCCCAGCCGGACGCGGCATGGCACAAGACCCCGGGACGCTTGTTCACGAGAAGGAGGTTCTCGTCCTCGTAAACGATGTCGAGATTTGGCCGCAGGGAGGTCAGCCACTCGTTTCCGGCCTTTTTTGCGGATGCCTCGAAGAATTCCTCCGGGATGTAGAGCCGCACGACATCCCCCTCGGCGAGCCGCGCGTCGGGCTTTGCCCAGCGGCCGTTGAGTTTAATGTCCTTCGTGCGGAAGTACCGCTGCAGCAGGCTCGACGGCAGCTTCGGAGCGCATTTGGCGGCAAAGCGGTCCAGACGCTGTCCGGCGTCGTTTCGGTTGACGGTAAATTCTCTCATGGCCCGATGGTAACACAAAAAATTCTGGTTGACAACCGGCATTTCATAATTTATAATACTACGGCGACTGTATGAGGTTATCGCTATGTTATTAGACCTTCACGAGATCATCGAAGTACCGGGCGGACACGTTCCCTTTCGGTGCGAGCTCGACCGGGAGCGGATCGACTTTCCGGCGCTGGTATCCTTTTCCGGTCCGGTGACTGCTGCCGGCGAGGTGCGGAACAGCGCGGGTATCCTGACGCTCGACGCCGTTGTGGAAGCGGACATGACCGTTCGCTGCGATCGATGCGGCGCGGATTTTCCGCGAGCGCTTTCCGTCCCCGTGACGGCGACGCTGAAAGCCGACCCCGACGAGGACGACTACGCCGACCTGTTTCCCCTGGAGGGCGACACGGCGGATGTCTCGGATGTTCTCGAGACCTGCTTCATTCTGAGCATGGACCAGAAATTCCTCTGCTCGGAGGACTGCAAGGGCCTCTGCGACAAATGCGGCAAAAACCTCAACGACGGCCCCTGCGGCTGCGGTCGAACCATAGATCCACGAATGGCTGTGCTCTCACAGCTGCTGGATGATATACAGGAGGTGTGACAGATGGCTGTCCCTAAAAGAAAGGTATCCCACGCCCGGAAGAGCAAAAGACGTTCCAGCGTTTGGAAGCTGAGCGTTCCCGCCCTTGTCGCCTGCCCCAACTGCGGCGAGTTCGTGAAGCCCCACCATGCCTGCCCTGCCTGCGGTCAGTACAATGGCCGTAAGGTCGTCGCGGTGGAGGCGGAGTAATTCCGCAGCTCACGAAAATTATGCGTTTTCGGGACGGTGAGAGCCGTCCCTAGAATGCTATATACTAACTTTTTGATACGAAGGGGGGGAGCGCCATGCGCAGACCCTTGGTTGCCATCGTGGGACGGCCCAACGTCGGCAAATCCCATCTGTTCAACCGCCTCGCCGGACGCCGTCTCTCCATCGTGGAGGACACCCCCGGCGTTACCCGCGACCGCCTCTACGCCGAGTGCGAGTGGCTGGGCCGGAAGTTCGACATCGTGGACACCGGCGGCATCGAACCGAACACCGACAACGAGATTCTCCTCTTCATGCGGGAGCAGGCCATGCTGGCCATCGACGCGGCGGACGTCATCGTCCTCGTCACGGAGATCGGCACCGGCGTCACCGCCGCCGATCAGGACGTGGCGGGCATGCTCCAGCGCTGCGGAAAGCCCGTGGTCCTCGTCGTGAACAAAATGGACTCCATCGGCCCGAACGATCCGGGCATTTATGAGTTTTATAATCTCGGCCTGGGCGATCCCATCGCCGTCTCCGCCGTCCACGGTCACGGCACCGGCGATCTGCTGGACGCCTGCGTGGCCCATTTCCCCCCCGCGGAGGAGGACGGGGAGGAGGACGACCGCATCAAGGTCGCCGTCATCGGAAAGCCGAACGTGGGCAAATCCTCCCTCATCAACCACATCCTGGGGGAGAAGCGCGTCATCGTGGCGGACATGCCCGGCACCACCCGGGACGCGGTGGACACCCCCGTGGAGAACGAATACGGCAAATACCTCTTCATCGACACCGCCGGCATCCGCCGCAAATCCCGGGTGAACGAGCGGGTGGAGAAATTCTCCGTCATGCGTGCCCAGCTCGCCATTGAGCGCAGCGACGTCTGCCTCATCATGATCGACGCCCGGGAGGGGGTCACGGAGCAGGACACGAAGATCGCGGGCCTCGCCCACGAGGCGGGAAAGGCCAGCATCGTGGTGGTGAACAAGTGGGACCTCGTCGAAAAGGACACCCACACCATGGACCGCATGCGGAAGGATATACAGCGGGACCTGGCCTTTATGCCGTATGCGCCGATCCTGTTCATCTCCTGCGTCACGGGTCAGCGCACCGGGCGCATCTTTGAGCTCGTGAATTTTGTGAACGAGCAGGCCGGCATGCGCATCACCACCGGCATGCTGAACAACTGCCTCGCGGACGCCCAGGCCCGGCAGCAGCCGCCCACGGACAAGGGCCGCCGCTTGAAGGTCTACTACATGACCCAGACCGGCGTGAAGCCGCCGCATTTCGTCATCTTCTGCAACAGCAAGGAGCTGTTCCACTTCTCCTACCAGCGCTACATTGAAAACCGCATCCGCGCCGCCTTCGGCCTGGAGGGAACGCCGATCACGATCACGATCCGTCAGAAAGGAGACAAGGAATGATACCGCTGCTTCTCATCCTCATCGCCGCGATTTCGTATTTTCTCGGCTCGCTGTCGAGTCCGATCCTGCTCGCGCGGTTCATTTTCCACAAGAATATCGCCCGTCCGGGGAAGTATGTGGGCTACAACGCCTTCGTGCATTACTTCGGGCAGAACTGGGGCTACGCCGTCATCGGCGCGGACATCGTGAAAACCGCCGCCGCGGTGCTCATCGGCGGCCTGCTTCTGCTGATTCCCGGGGACGGTTATCCCGTCGTCGGACGTCTGTTCGCGGGCTTCTGCGTCGTGCTGGGAGACGTGTTCCCCATCCAGCGGCAGTTCCGGGGCGGCAAGGGCGTCGTTCCGCTGCTCACCGCCCTGTGCCTCGCGGATTGGCGCATCGGTATCTTCGCCATCGGCGTGTTCATCGCCGTGGTGGCCCTGAGCCAGTTTCTGTCCCTCGCGTCCCTGGCGGGATGCTTCACCGGCGTGATCGCCGCGTGGATCTTCGTGGACTCGGAGCAGGCAAAGGGCCTTGCCGGGGTCCTGGTCCTGCTGTCCTTCCTCTGCATCCTCTGGCGGCATCGGGGCAATATCCAAAAGCTCCTGGCGAACAAAGAACCCAAGGTCAACTGGGGCCGCCGCCCGGAGAGCCGCCTGCAGGAGGATGATTTCTGAGCCATGCGGGAGAGCCTTGCCAGCGCCTTTGACGAGGCGGCGCCCCTGCGGGTGACGCCCTTCGTCCGCCTCGCGAACTACTACGAGACGGACCAGATGAAGATCATCCACCACGCGGCGTACGTCCATTGGATGGAGGAGGCCCGGGTGGACGTGATGGAGCAGATCGGCTTCGGGTACGAGACCATGGAGGCCATGGGGGTGTTCTGCCCGGTCCTGGCCGTGGCGACGGAGTATAGATCCATGGTCCGCTTCCACGAGCAGGTCTCCATCGAATGCCGCGTCGCGGAGTATACGGGGCTGCAGCTCACCTTTTTATACCGCATGACAAACCTGCAAACCGGCGAGGTCTGCACCCTGGGCCGGACACGCCACGGCTTTCTCGACGCCGAGGGAAACATCCTCTCCCTCAAGCGAAAATATCCGGACATCCACCGCCTCCTGCTGGACGCGATGGTGACGCCGGAGACATAAACGCAAAGCCGCCCGGAGGCCTGGACCTTCGGGCGGTTTTCTATGCGGTTTTCAGCGGATGTCCTCGCCCCGGGCCCAGGGCAGCAGGTGCCGGATCATATCCGCGCAGTCCACGGGGGTTCCGGCGTAGTCCACCCAGGTGATGCTGCCGTCGGCCTCCTCGATCATCAGCGCGTCGGCGTCGTCCATGATCCACAGGGTCCGTCCGTCGGCGTCGTGGACCCGGATGACGGCCACCGGGGCGTTTGCCATGGTGCCCACCCCGTAGATAAACCTCCAGCCGTCCGTGCCGTAAATGTAATCTTCCAGAGTCAGAAATCCGAAAATGTCATCCTCCGGCAGCGTCGTGTCGAAGATGTCCGACACGCTGATGTCGGTGCTCACAGGATCGGCAAAGCTCGCCAGTTCCCGGTCGACCTCCTCCCGGTATTCCCGGTCATAACCGCCGATGGGCTCGCCGCTGACGAACACCGCCTCCGCGCTCTCGCTGTGATATTCGTCCAGAATATCCTCGAGGACCTCCGCATATATCGGCGACTCACCAACGCCCGTGGGACTTCCGCCGAATTTCACGTCAAACAGCAGGAACGTTCCGTCCTCCCACATCCGAAAACCGATGTAGGTATCGTCATCGTAAAAGCGCACGTCATACGACATTTCGGCGTCTGAAAAAACGTCGCTTGTTTCCAGGGGCCGCGCAAGTGTTTTGAGCGCGCTGTACACGGCATACAGCTCTCGAAGCTCCCCGTCGTCAGCGGGCGTCTCCGTAAGGACGTCCCCGGAATCTGGGTCGCGGATCGTGACGGAATACGCCGCCGGAAGAGAGTCCACATCCGATGCCGAGGCCGACACCGGGACTTCCTCGGCGACCTCCGGCTCCGGCGGGGTGATCTCCGGCTTTCCGGCGTAGGTGCAGCCCACGGCTATAGCGGCGATGATGAGGACGATCACGGCAACCGTTGCGGACATCTTCGGCGCGTTGGCAATGCGGGCAATGCGCTCCTTCAGCGAGCGTTTCCCCGTGGTCATGGTGGTGGCGCCGCAGAGAAGGTCCGAGGGCCTCGCGCCTACCTTCGCCATGCCGACGAGGGTGCGTCCATAGTCAAACCGGGCGTCCTCACCAAGAGCTTTGATCGTTCCCTCGTCACAGGCAAGCTCGCAGTCCTGACGGGAGAGCGCCGCCGCCAGCCATACGAGGGGATTAAACCACCAGACCACAAGGCACACGCTCCGCAGAAGTGACCATATCATATCCCCGTGGCGGTAATGCGTCCGCTCGTGGACTGCGATCTGCCGCGCCTGCGCCGGGTCGGAGGCCGCCTGCTCCGTCAGATAAATCGTCGGCCGGAACAGCCCAAACAGGCAGGGCGAGGGCAGTTCTGACGCAACATATACTGGCAGTTTTGCGGTGGCATCATAGGGTGTGCGGTTTTTCTTCAGCCGCCGGGCAAGCCGAATATTCACAAGCAGAAACCACGCCGCCATGACGGCCATGCCGACATACCATATCACCCGGGCAGAATAAACCAGTGTCCAGACAGGTATGATCGCCTGATCCGGTACATCCAGAGAAGTGATTTCCGACAATGTCTGTTCAGATGGGTAGATCGGACCCGTACTTAGAATTGCGCCGGAAATGTACTCAACACGCTCCGTCACAGGCGCGGCGGCCTCGGCCACACTGACCGGGCTATGGAAAAAGCTCACCGGCACCAGAAGCCGTATCGCCACGAGAAGCCACAGGGCATATTGCAGCCGGGCGGAGATATTACCCCGCAGAACGAGCCGCAGGATCGCCAGCACCAGGATCAGCACCGAGGAGGAAATCATGATCTCAAGCATTTCGCGCCTCCTCTGCTTTTCGCAGCATGGCGTACAGCTCGTCGATCTCCTCCTGAGAGAAGTCGTTCTGCTGGATCAGCGACGCCATGAGAAGCCCGGGGCTTCCCTGGAACACCTTGTCGATGAGACTGCTGGTCTCCGTGGCGGAGGCCTCCTCCCGGGTCACGGCGGGCCAGATGGTTTTCGCCCTGCCGCCGTCCTCGAAGCGGAGCAGACCCTTGGCCTCCATCCGTCGGACCATGGTGGCGACGGTGCTTTTCGACCAGCCCACCTCCGCCGACAGGGAATGCACCAGCTGCATCAGCGTCTGAGGGGCTTCGTCCCAGAGCTTTTCCATGAGCTTCCACTCTCCGGCGTATATCTGTCTGTCCATAAATCGTAACTCCTTTCCTAGTCGTGTTACCGCGGTAAACCAAGTATAGCACGAAGGTTTACTCTTGTCAACCGGTTATTTCGGAGCATGGGATCATTCTTTGTCGAAACCTACAAATTTTTCGGCGGACACGGTGGGGAACGCACCGTCGGCCTCCGCTTTTTCGTTGAAACAGGCGGGGTTTCGACTTTTTACACCCAGGATATGGATGGTGGTCAAAATGCCGAAAACTCCGTTGACAGGCACAAGATGTTGTGGTAGGATAGCATCTGCTGACAGAATTATGTAACCGGTTTTTCCGGCTTCGATAGGACGAAGGAGAGGAAAGAGAGCATGAAGATCATTAAACGCAACGGCTCCGAAGCGGTCTTTGACATCACAAAGATCATCGCCGCCATCACGAAGGCCAACGATGTGGTGGAGGAGGACCTCCGCATGACCGGCACCCAGATCCGCCGCATTGCGGATTCCGTGGAGAAATCCTGCGTGGAGCTGGGCCGCGCGCCCACGGTGGAGGAAATTCAGGACATGGTCGAGGAACAGATCATGGCCCACGGCGCGTATGAAGTCGCGAAAAAATACATCACCTACCGCTACACCAGGTCCCTGGTCCGCCAGTCCAACACCACGGACGACAAGATTCTCTCCCTCATCGAGTGCAACAACGAGGAGGCCAAGCAGGAAAACTCCAACAAAAACCCCGTCGTCAACAGCACCCAGCGGGATTATATGGCCGGGGAGGTCAGCCGCGACATCACAAACCGCATCCTCCTGCCGAAGGACATCGTTGAAGCCCACGAGGAGGGCATCATCCACTTCCACGACTCCGACTACTACGCCCAGCACATGCACAACTGCGATCTCGTGAATCTGGAGGACATGCTGCAAAACGGCACCGTCATCACCGGGACCCTCATTGAAAAACCCCACAGCTTTTCCACCGCCTGCAACGTCGCCACCCAGATCGTCGCCCAGGTGGCCTCGAACCAGTACGGCGGACAGTCCATTTCTCTGGCGCACCTCGCGCCCTTCGTGCAGGTCAGCCGGGAGAAAATCCGGGAGGTCGTCCGGGGCGAGATGGAATACCTCGGCGTCACCGTCACCCAGGAGCAGATCGACAGTGTGGTGGAGGAGCGTCTGCGGGAGGAGATTCGCCGCGGCGTCCAGACCATCCAGTACCAGGTCGTGACTCTCCTGACGACGAACGGACAGGCTCCCTTCGTCACGGTGTTCATGTACCTCAACGAGGCAAAAAACGAGCAGGAGAAGGCGGACCTAGCCCTCATCATCGAGGAGACGCTGAACCAGCGTTACCAGGGCGTCAAAAACGAGCAGGGCATCTGGGTCACCCCGGCCTTCCCGAAGCTCATCTACGTCCTGGAGGAGGACAATATCACCGAGGACAGCAAGTACTGGTACCTCACCCAGCTCGCCGCGAAGTGCACGGCCAAGCGCCTTGTGCCGGACTACATCTCCGAGAAAAAGATGCTGGAGCTCAAGGGCGACGTGTACGTCTGCATGGGCTGCCGCAGCTTCCTTACCCCGGACCGCTTCACCGACGCCGGCGTCGGAAACATCGCGAACGCCGGGAACTACGAGCCCGGAAAGCACAAGTATTACGGCCGCTTCAACCAGGGCGTCGTTACGATCAACCTGGTAGATGCGGCGCTGTCCTCCGGCGGGAATCTCGAAAAATTCTGGAAGATTTTCGACGAGCGTCTGGACCTGTGCTATCGCGCACTGCTCTGCCGCCACGAGCGTCTCAAGGGTACTCTCTCCGACGCCGCGCCGATCCTCTGGCAGTATGGCGCCTGCGCCCGTCTCCAAAAGGGTGAGCCCATCGACAAGCTCCTGTATAACGGCTATTCCACCATCTCCCTGGGCTATGCGGGACTGTATGAGTGCGTAAAATACATGACCGGCAAGAGCCATACCGATCCCTCCGCCACGCCCTTCGCCCTTGAGATCATGCAGCACATGAACGACGCCTGCCGCGGCTGGAAGGAAAAGCACAACATCGACTTCAGTCTTTACGGAACGCCCCTGGAGTCCACCACGTATAAATTCGCCAAATGCCTGCAGAAGCGCTTCGGCGTCATTGAGGGCGTTACGGACAAGGGCTACATCACGAACTCCTACCACGTCCACGTCACGGAGGAGATCGACGCCTTTGAGAAGCTTCGCTTCGAGGCCCAGTTCCAGCATCTGTCCCCCGGCGGTGCCATCAGCTATGTCGAGGTCCCGGACATGCAGAACAATCTGGAGGCCGTCCTGCAGATCATGAAGTTCATCTACGACAACATCATCTACGCCGAGCTGAACACCAAGTCCGACTACTGCCAGGTCTGCGGCTATGACGGTGAGATCGAGATCAAGGAAGACGACGGCAAGCTGGTGTGGGTCTGCCCCCAGTGCGGCAATACCGACCAGTCCAAGATGAATGTTGCCCGCCGTACCTGCGGCTATATCGGCACCCAGTATTGGAACCAGGGCCGTACCCAGGAGATCAAGGACAGAGTCCTGCATCTGTAATCTTAAAGAATACTTAAGCCCCAGGGGCCGCTTCGGCGGTCCCTGGGTTCTTTACATACATGGGAGGGAATGATATAATATAAAAGAATTCTGAAAGGGGGTGCAGCGCATATGGAGAAACGAAAAAAGACGGTGATACTGGTTGTGACAGTGGTGCTTGTGGTCGTGCTTATGGCACGGTGTATGCCCCTGAGTGCCGGCCTTTCCAGCGGACGGGTGGTGTATAAGAACACATACACAGGTGTCAGCTTTGAGGATACGCTTTCGGAAGATGAGCTGAAAGCTGTGATCGATGTGATAAACGGAAAGACCAGACATTCCATGTTGTTGGTCATTCCTTCCTGTGGCTGGGATTGGGATATTGCGTTCATTATCAACGGAACGCGATATATGCTTGCGCTGGATACCTGCGGTACGGTTTTTATTGGGGGAGTGATCCCCAATGCTGCGTTCACCTATATCGATGTTACGAATGAGGAGCAGGATGTTCTGGAAGCCATTTTTACATCCCGGGGCGGAACGTTTCCCTGCATATAGGGGAAACGCATGAATATTGGATGTGAAAAAGAGCGGCTCAGTCGAGCCGCTCTTAAACGTTCCGTTAGAAAGGAAAATTGTAGTTTACAGCAGTATCGATATCCAAAAAAGATGTCATCCTGAGCGAGCGAAGCGAGTCGAAGGATCTTGGCACTATCGTCACTGCACAACGTATAATCGGTGCGTAGATCCCTCGACTCCGTTTCACTCCGCTCGGGATGACAGTGTTGTTGGTGATTTGCACCCTGGTGCGCTAAACTACAATTTTTAGGCTTTTGGCACGTTGAAAAGAGCGGCTCAGGTGAGCCGCTCATTCTCTTGTCTTTGGTTGTATCAGGCCGATGATCTGGCCGGACAGGATCACAGTCAGCAGGGACCAGATGATCTTCTTTGCCGGGATATAGCTCAGGGACAGTCCCAATACCG
>CAYNZM010000053.1:0-12927 GCA_964401725.1 uncultured Oscillospiraceae bacterium | reverse complement strand
GTGTAACGGTAACACACCGGACTTTGACTCCGATATAGTGGGTTCGAATCCCGCCATCCCTGCCAATCTGACTTGGTAGCTCAGGCGGCAGAGCAACTGCCTTTTAAGCAGTGGGTCCGGGGTTCGAATCCCCGCCAGGTCACCAAAAAACGGAGCAGGCCGTCGCGCCTGCCCCGTTTTACTTTATCCGGCTTCGAGAGGTTTGGAATATGGTTGACATAACATTTGATCGCGAGCACTGCGTGAAATGCGGTCGCTGCGTGAAGACCTGCGCCATGGGGCATCTGCGCATGACGGAGGACGGTCCCGCCGCCACCGGGCGCGGAGCATGCATGGGCTGCCTGCAGTGCGCGGCGGTCTGCCCCCGGCAGGCGGTGATCGCGGACGGAAAACCCGCCGTGGAGCCTCGCCCGGAGGACCCCCTGGAGGTCCTCGTCATGTCCCGCCGGTCTGTGCGGCATTTCAAGCCCGAGGCCCCGGATCGCGAGCTCATCGAATGGGCCCTGCAGCGGGCGGGCTATGCCCCCAGCGGCAAAAACCGCCACGCCAACCGCTGGACCGTCGTCTACGGCAAGGACCGGACCGAGGCCGTTCGGGAGAGGGCCGTGGGCTACTGCCGGGAGACCGGCGAAGCCCCGGAGCTGGTGCGTTTCGCGGAAAAAGGCCTGGACCTTCTCACCTGCGGCGCGCCGGTCATCCTGATCGGCTGGTCCCCGGACGACTGTCTCAATCCCTGCGTGGACACCGCCATCGCCATGGAGCTGGCGGACCTGCTGCTCACCAGCCGGGGCATCGGCACCTGCTGGGGCGGATACCTGCGGCAGATCACGGGCCGCTGCCCGGAGCTGAAGGCCATGCTGGGCATCCCGGAGGGTTGCTCCATGCAGTGCTGCCTGATGGTTGGCTGGCCGGACAACATCCGCTTCCCCAATCTCCCCACCCGTCCCGCGCCGGACATCTACTGGGCGCTGGAGGACGGACGCTGAAAGGAGTTCTCGATGGACATCTGCGTATTCGGCGCGGCCAGCGACACCGTCCCAGAAGTTTACATAACGCATACAGAGCGGCTGGGCGAGCGTATGGCCCTCCGGGGCCACGGCCTTGTGTTCGGCGGCGGTGCCACGGGCATGATGGGCGCGGCGGCCCGGGGCGTGCATCGGGGCGGCGGTCGCATCACCGGCGTTGCGCCGCGGTTCTTTGATAAGCCCGGGGTGCTGACCCCCTTTTGCACGGAGCTCATCTTCACGGACACCATGGACGAGCGGAAAGCCATCATGGAGGCCCGGGCGGACGCCTTCGTCATCGCTCCCGGCGGCATTGGGACCCTGGACGAGTTTTTCGAGGTGTTCACCCTGCGGTCCCTGGGGCAGACGGACAAGCCCGTCGTCCTCTACAACATCGCGGGGTATTACGACGGCCTGCTGGCGTTTCTCCGCACCATGGAGGACCAGCGCTTCATCCAGCCGACCCTGTGGGAGCATCTCGGCGTGTTCGACGACCCGGACGCCCTGCTGGATTCCCTGGCATAAAAAACGACCGGAGGCAACGCCTTCGGTCGTTTGCGTTATGTAGGTCATTCGCCGTCGTTCCCAATGGGGCTAATCGGCACAACCGGTTCCGGGGGGATCTCCGGCTCGACCGGCGTGTCCGGGGCATCCGGCTCCGTCGGCTCCTCCGGCGTATCGGGCTCGTCCGGCGTGTCGGGCTCATCCGGCGTGTCGGGCTCATCCGGCGTGTCGGGCTCATCGGGACCCTCCGGCGCATCCGGCAGGATGGGGTTTCCGTCCTCGTCCACCAGTCCCTGCTGGTCCTCCTCGGAGATGTCGAGGAAATCGCCTTCGCCCGCCTCCACCTCGTCGTCGTAGGTGACCCAGTTGCCGTAGGCCGCCGTCCGCATGCCGCTGGGGAAAATATAGTTCGCTACCGTCGCCCAGAGCGGCTGCTTGAACATGCTGTCCGTGGCAACGGCACCACCGTAGAAGTTGTTGCGGTAGGCCCAATCCAGCTCCACGTCGCAGAGATACTCATTGCCGTCGTCGAACTCCACCATGACCCAGGCGTGGAGCTGGTTTGCCGTGCCGACGCCGCCCACCACGGCATAGGACTGGAAGCCCAGCCGCCGGGCCACATACAGAAATGCCGCCGCCCAGTAGTAGCAGGTGCCGTAATGCTGGGTATACATCCGCTCCGCCGCGAACAGCTCCCAGCCGGTGGTGCCGCGGTACCAGCCGCCGTCCCACACATGACGATAGAAGAATCCGCCGTCCCGCACCCGCAGAAATCCCGCATAGAGCCGCTCCTCCCGGGTCATGGATTCGTTTCCGATGATGCCGTACAGGAGATTCTCCACGGCCTCGTCCACGATCTCGCTGCCGGAAGTATAGCGTCCGTCCCCGCCGAAGTACAGGTAACCGTATTCGCCGTCCGTCAGAAACGGTCCATCCGCCTCCGGGACGTAGTACATGCCGTCGCTCCGTTCGATCAGGCCCTCATCCATGCGGTCGATGAAGCAGCCGTCCTCGCTCACATGATAGAGCCCGCCGTCAATGACCTGGAACCCGGCGGTATACCGGTCCAGCCCGCCGTTTTCGTTCGCGTGGCAGAGCCTGCCGTCCAGCAGCAGGAGCCCCGGCTCGGCATCCGTCATTTCTCCCAGGAGATAGCGCAGGATGTCGTTGCGCCAGCTCAGCTCAACGATGTCATAAAACGCCCAGTGGGTCGGCAGCACATCCACGTAGGGCAGGGTATCCCCCAGAGCGAAGTCGATCTCCGACGCCTCCAGCCGCGGGCCGAGATACCGCCGCAGCATCGCCGCCGCTTCGGCGCGGGACATCGGCGCCTCGGGATAGAATTTTCCGTCGCCAAAGCCGACGGCCCAGCCCTGCGCTTCCGCCGCGCCGATGGCTCCCGCGGCCCAGTAACCCCCGGGGACATCCGCAAACGTCGGCGTCCGATCCTCCAGCCCGCCGAGCCGCACCAGCGCCGCCGTGAATTGCGCGCGGGTGACGGTTTCCCGCGGACGGAAGGTCCCGTCCGGGTAGCCGTTCATCAGCCGATAGGCCTCGGCTTCATACGCCGCCGCAGTCCAAGGTCCGTTTTCCGGAAGGTCCGAGAACGTGAACTCCCGCACGAGATCCGCGTCCGTCGGCTCGATCAGTGCGCACAGTATCCGCGCCAGCTCCCCGCGCAGGACCGCCCGGTCCGGCCGGAAGCACTCGTCCGCGCTGGCCAGCGGCGTCACGACGGCAACCGCCTCTTCGGGGATATAGCGAAGGTACAAAACAGTGTCGCCATAGACGACAAGCGAGGCAGGATCGACGATGGCTCCATCCACGTCCTCCCAAACGCCCTCCCGCTCGGGCGTAGCGACGATGGTCTCGCCCTCCGCGACCTGTACCTGGCGAAGCGGGTGTCCGCCCTCATAAAAGGTCACGGTGTATAGGGTCGGCTCTGAGTTTCTTGCTCCGCAGGCCGACAGGATCAGCAGGCAGAGCAAAGAACACAATATGACAAAAAGAACGCGACGCTTCATAACGCCCCTCCAAATGCGCGTACGATAATCGTCCGCAACGGTCCGTAGGTTTACATATTATATCATACCCAATTTCAAAAAGCTATCACTTTGGACGAAAAAAGCGGTTTTCCCGGCACATCGGGATTTTTTTGTAATTTTTCTTGACTTTGCCGATGGAGTTGAGTATAATAATATAGCTTGAATTGAATACGGCGTATCAATTCGTCCGGCGTGGAGAAGTCGCGTAGTCCGGCCGAGCGCGCACGATTGGAAATCGTGTATACCCCAAAAGGGTATCGAGGGTTCGAATCCCTCCTTCTCCGCCATAGAAAAGCCTTGAAATCACTGGATTTCAGGGCTTTTCTTTTTGTCTTGACCCCTATTCTGACCCCTTACGGATTTTTCGGTGTCAAACATATTGGACGGATTGGACGTAATCGGATTTCGTTGCTTCCAAGTCTTAACTCACGGCCCGCTGGATGAATGCCTCCATCCGGTCTGCCGACTGCTGCCGCATTTTCTGGGACACATGACCGTAAACGTCGAGGGTAAAGCTCGCGGTAGCATGACCAAGGTTGCTCTGAACGGTCTTGATGTCATTGCCGCTCTCCAGAGATACGACTGCGTAGCTATGGCGGAGATCATGGAACCTCTCTTCCGGAACGCCGATCTTTGTCACGATCTTCTTGTAGTGCTTGTAAACCGTAAAGTGGCAGAGGTGTCCGCCGAACTCATTTGTGAAGACAAGGTTCCACTCGTTGTTCCACGCCTCCTGTGCCAGCGCCTGCATCTGCAGCTGCCGACGTTTCTGCTTCTGCAGCACATCCATGACCGAAGGTGCCACCGTGATAACGCGGCTCCGCTGATTCTTTGTCGGCGTCAGCTTGTATGTGCCTCCAACCTTTTCGGATTTATGGAGCTGCTTGTTGATGAACAGCGTGTTCCGCTCGAAGTCCACGCAGTCCCAGGTAAGGCCGAGAACCTCTCCCTGGCGCATACCGGTGAACAATGTCACCCAGTACACATATCCGTATTTATTGGCGCGGATCTCCTGTACGAACCGGGAGATATCCTCCGTTTCCATCGGGTGGATCTCCTTGCGGCGGGTCTTGGGAAGGTCACAGGCATCTGTGGGATTTACGCGCAGCATCCCCAGCTTCACGGCCTTGTCCAAAGCCCGATGGAGTACGCCGTGGACGTTTTTCACCGTCTTTCCAGAGAGTTTCTTTTTCGACATGAGACCGTTATAAAACTTCTGGATCTGCAGGGCGGACAGCTCCGCGAGCTTCACCTTACCCAGTCCCGGATTGACGTGATTCCGAATGATCCTCTCGTAAGAATCCTTCGTGTACGGCGGCACGTTGTGGCTGGCATATTCCTCCAACCATGTGTCCATGCATTCCGAGAGCTTCATCCCGGTCTCCTCGATATAGGAGCCGTCGTCGATCTCAGTGATGGTCTTCGCCATCCTCTGCCGGACTTCCTGCTGCGTCTTCCCGTATATGGACTTTCTTATCTGTTTTCCGGTCTCGGGATCGACCCCGATGGTGTATCGGGCTTCCCAACGACCGTCCGGACTCTTGCGAATACTTCCGGCACCTTTCGCGCCGTGTGATGTTTTCTTCAAAATGACCTCACTTTCCTCAGGAATTATGCAATTCAGTCCGTATTCGCATTTACATATATGGATCGTGATGAACCTGCCGGATCGCATCACCATGTAGGCATTGGCACGGGAGATGCCAAGCACTGTTGCCACCTGATCCGCATTCAGGGTGATAGGCAGCTCATCAAACGATGTACAGACTTTATCCACAATAACACCTCCTGTTCCTTGGTTGTCTGTCGCGCCCACAGAGATCATTTCTTTTGTCCTCGATCTCCTTGATCTTCATTACCTGCTCTCCTCCTTCCCTCGATTTACGCCCCGTCCCGTATAGAGGAACATGATCTCAGGCGGGATCTTCTCCACCTGCCGCAGAAGGTTCTCATAATCGGCGCGGAGCTTGGCGTCCGCCAGAACCTTCTGGACCGACTGCTGATCAGCGTTCTTCAGCTCCTCCTGCAGCTCAGCGTTGTCAGCCTTGAGGGAACGGATAGTTTTGTCGTACTTCTTCATCTCGGTCAGAAATTTACCCAGCGCCGGGAAGAACTTCCGAAGGGCGGCGTCCAGCTCTGCGGAGACCTTCTTGGCGTTGAAAGCGTTGATATCCCCCAGCAGACTGGAGATGTACTGCCACTGCTTGTTGAGGTGAGACGCATGTTGTCAAGGGAAATTTTCAATATAACACAAAAAAGGCCATACTCTCCCAATTGATGAAGAGTATGGTCTTCTATTAATCGCTGTCCAAAACTGCCTGTTGCGCTGCCGCGCCTGTCCAGCATCTATGGCGTTGGGAGGAATAACCTTCAGACATTCATTATCCTTGCCTGAACATTCTGACTGTCCCTGTATTCCTATCGGGATCGCCTGTTATGCTACATCCGTGAGCTTCAGGTGCTTCACCTTCCGCAGCGCGAAGGCATTGATCGCCAGCGAAAACGCCAGCGTGATCGCGGCGGAAAGGAGCAGCGCGAGCCAGTTCACTCTTCGATCAAGCTGTTGGAAGCTCTGCTCTACCAGCCGTACGATCCGGTACGCCATCGCCGCACCGCCGACGACGCCCAAAATAAGTCCGATGCCGGTGGTGACGATCGTTTCGCGGGAGACATAGTTTTTGACCTCGCGCACGGAGAAGCCGTTGACGCGCATGATCGTAAGCTCGCGTTTCTTCTGGTTAATGTACATATTGGAGAGGTTCGCCAGAATGAAATACGCCATCAGGCCTGCCATGACGATCAGAACACCGATCATCAGGTTCATGGTACCGAGATAACCCCTGAACCGGGCGGCAAGCGCATCCGAGGAGGTGAGCGACGCAAACCCCTCGACAGCGGACAGCCTTTCCGCCAGCGCATCCTCATCCGCGCCGTTTAAGGTGAAGTAATATGTATTTTTTTCTGCGTCCTCACCGAAAAGCCCCGCATAATAGGACTCCGACGACACAATGACAAGGGATTGTACAAGATAGTTGTCAAACACCCCGGCGATCCGCACATGGTACGGGGCCATGGCGCTGTCGTAGATGACGATCTCATCGCCCACGCCGAGCCCGGTCGTCTCCGCATATCGCTTCTGGACAAGGACGCCGTCCTCCGGCACCTCTATAAGCTCGTCGGTCTTCCAGTCCCTGAGGATCACGAAATCCCCGAAGCTCTCCGGGTCTACGACGAGAAGCTGCGCCGCCTCCAGGGAGTCGGTCCCCTTGACCGAATAATACGAATCCTCCAGCTCTGTCCATTCCGCGCCCGCACCGTTCAGGATCGCCTCCAGCTCCGCTTCGGTGCTTTCCGAAACGTCCGGATCGAAGACCAGCTTCTCGTCATAGACGAAGATTTTATTGAATTGTATATCGATGCTGTTGGAAATGGCCGAACGCATCGTAAATCCCACAACGAGAAGCATGCAGCAGCCCGCCACGCTGACAATGGTGACCGCCACGCGCTTGAGATCGGAACGCATATTGAGGAGGATGAGGCGGGTGTACAGCGAGCCGGTACGTTTTCCCTTCGCAGCCTTTTTCTTCCCTGCGGGAAGCTTCTCCTGCATGAGCACGATCGCCGTGGAGCGCATGAGCTGCGAACACGCGATCCATATCGCTGCCACAGCCAGCGCCGCACCAAGCACGACCGCCAGAACCGCCAGCCCCGGCTTGAACACCGAGCTCGGATTGCCGATCACATACTGGCCTGCCAAAGACGCCGTAAGCATCTTCTGGAAAAGGAAGTACGCCGCGCAGAATCCGAGCACCACGCCCAGCAGCGTGCCGGAAACGCCGAAGCCCAGATATTTTGCAAAGATCTCCCGGTTAAAAAAGCCCAATGCCTTCGTTGTGCCCACGAGCTTTCGCTGCTCGTCCACGATCCGCCCTACCGTGGCGTAGATCACGAGAGCGCCCACAAAAACAAAGATCATGGAGAAGGTCGTGCCGACCTTGGAAATGCTTTGCGCCGCAAGCTTCAAATGGACGTAACCGCCGTTTCCAAGCGCATTGAGGACCACCCATCGGCAGTCGTCCAGCGCATCAAGCTCCGCCTGCGAGGAAAGAAGCCGCTCCTGCCCGTCCTCATACTCGGCAAGGCCGTCGGCATACTCCGCTTCCCCGTCCTCCAGCTTTGCGCGGTTTTCCTCCAGCTCCTGTTTTCCGGCTTCATAATCGCTCAGCCCCTGCTCGTACTCCACCTGTCCGGCTTCGTATTCGGCAAGCCCGGTTTCGTATTCCGCCAATCCGGAATCATACTGCCGCTTTCCATCCTCATATTCTGCAAGACCCGCGTTATACTCCGCCAGACCCGCGTTATAGGACGACAAACCGCTCTGATACTGCCTTCGGCCGCTGTCCCAGCTTTCGACGCCGTTTTGGAGTTCTTCATAATCATCCTCGTACGCGCCGACCTGTGATACGGCATACGCTGCCAGCGCCTGCCGTACTATGTTCATATCGTATTGCGGCTGTTCCGGTTCTTCGGGTTCTTCGGGTTCTTCGGGTTCCTCCGGTTCTTCGGGCGTTTCCCGGTCTGCCGTTTCTCCGGACTCCGTCTGCGTCTCCGCCGGGATGGATGTGACCTCCTCATCTTCGCCGTCCGCCAGGGCCGCGCAGCAGAGGCTCATCACAATCATAAACACCAGCAGAAGCGAAAACCAATTCTTAAGCTCTCTGTTTCTCATGGATCGCCGCCTCCCATCAGGCCTTCATACGCCGCGATCAGCGTTTCATCGGGAATACCGGAATCGGTCAGGATACTCATTACGTTTTCCTGTAAGGAAAGGGACATATCAAAACGTACGCTGTCCGTGATCCAGAAATCCGCCGCCGATGCGCCGGAAGGACTCAAATCAGCACTCTGCCGGGATGCCCATGGGATGGCTGCCGCGGTCTCGCTTCCGACAGCGCTTTCCACACCGGAGCGGATCATGCTCCGGATCGTTTCCTTGGCGTCTTCGAGCTGCTCCCAGCCGCTCAGAAGCTCCGATCTCGCACTGGCGAGCTGCGCTTCTGCCGAGCGAAGCTCCGCCGCACCGCTGTCAAGACTTGATTTAGCGGACGCAAGCTGCTCCTCCGCGTCGGCAAGCTCTGCCTCCGCGTCCAAAAGCTGCTGCCAAGCTGCTTCCAGCTGCTCCTTCGCCTCGGACAGCTTCACTTCGCCATCCAGCAGCTCCTGCTCACCGTCTGCAAGCTGTGCCCAGCCGTCGTCCAGCTCGGCTCGGGCGTCATCGAGCTGGTTTTTTGCGTCCTCCAGCTGCGTCTGCCCGTCGTCCAGCTCGGCCTGATACGTTTCGTGAACCTCGTCAGTGCGGATCAGCGCGCGTTCATCCGCCAGCGTGGAAAGGCGCTCCTCCGTTTCCGAAAGCGCCGCGAGGTAATCCGCATCGTAGTATCCGATCCCCTCCGGCTTTTCCAATGTGACCTCTGCCTTCATATAGCACCCATCCAGCGCTTCGTGGTCGAAATCCTCCGGCAGGATCAGGATATAGCGATCCCCCGGCACTATATCCGGCCACGCCATATGATCCGGATGGTACACTATGCCCGTAATGACGAAAGCCCCGTTTCGCAGATACGCCGCTGTTTCACCCTGTGAGTCCGTGATCCCGATCCTGTCGCCGACGGAGAGACCGAGCTTTTCCATAACGGGCTGCTCGACCGCGCATTCACCGGGCGATGTCGGCAGGCGGCCCGAGACCACCTGCGGCAGATTGATGCGCTGCGTGAGGGACAGAACGCTTACACTTTCATGCAGCTCATTTTGCGTGACGCTGCCTGTGGTCTGATAGACGCCCTCCACATCCGCCACGCCTTCCACTGCGCGGATCGCATCCAAATCAGCCTCTGTCAGAAGGAGCGTCGATACGATCTCCTCATCCCGAAAATTTGTTTCCTCGTAAAATGTCGAGCCGCCCCGCCGCAGGGCCTCCGCTCCAAGGTCGATGCCCACATAGGCCGTCACCGCAAGAAAGGCGATCACAACGATGGAAAGATACGACACCTTCTGCTTCCATATATTCCGCAGGGCGTCCTTTACCTGTGTTCGTTTCATCGGCGGTCACCACACAAGCTCTTCCGCGTGCAGCGGGTGCATATTCTTCTTGATGCTGGCGATCCGGCCGTTCCGCACCTTGACGACCCGGTCGGCCATCTTCGCGATCTCCACGTTGTGGGTGACCATCATGACCGTCGTGCCCTGATTCTTGACAATATCCTCGATGACCGACAGTACCTCGATGCTGGTGGTATAGTCGAGCGCCGCCGTCGGCTCGTCGGCAAGGATGAGCTTCGGGCGCTTCACGATGGCGCGGGCGATGGACACGCGCTGCTGCTGTCCGCCGGACATCTGGCCGGGGTAGTTGCTCGCTCGATCGGTCAGCTTCACCTTGGCGATGGCCTCCTCCGAAGGCATGGGATCGTCTACAAGCTCCGCGATAAACTGCACGTTTTCCAGCGCCGTCAAATTCGGCATGAGGTTATACGCCTGGAAGATGAAGCCGACGTACTCCCTCCGGAATTTCGTAAGCTCCGCATCCGAGGGATGGGAGAAGTCCTCCCCTTCGATGAGAAGCTGCCCTTCCGTCAGAAAATCCATGCCGCCGACGATGTTCATCATGGTGGACTTGCCGCAGCCGGATTCTCCCAGCACCACGACGAATTCGTTTTTGTAAATCTCAAGATTGATGCCTTTCAATACCTGCAGCACGCCGTCGCCGGAGGGATATTCCTTCGTCACGTCCTTCAAGACGGCGAGGACTTCTTTTTTCTCGCTCAGATCGACGAGAAGTCCCTTTTCGTCGATGGTGATGGCGGCGAGGGACGCCATGCGCTCGCATAGCTGCAGCTCCTCCGCGTCGTACAGGCTGCCGTCCTTTTTGTTGACGATCTGCACGCAGCCGATCACGTCGTGCAGATTATTGAGCGGCACGCAGATCATGGTTTTTGTCACAAGCCCGTTGTCGTCGAACACCGTGCCGTCGAAGCGCGGGTCGGTTGCGGCATCCTCCACCATGACGGATTTGCCCGTCTTCGTTACCACCCCCTCGATGCCGAGGCCGTTTTCCACGGTGATATTGGAAATATCCGCCGGGCCGATATGGAAAAGCGGACTCAGGCGGTCGGTTTTCCCGTCCAAAAACCAGATCGCCCCCGCCTCGCTGTTCAGCGTCTTGACGATAATCTCCAGGCTCCCGGCGAGAGCGTCCTCGAGATTATCCACCTCGAGAAGCTGCTCCATGATCTGCCAGGTCGCCTTGGTAAAGCGTTTTTCCTCTGCCATTGTCTCTATCTCCTTGTCAGGTTTTCCTTCGTTGTCAACACATGTTTTCACTAAATCTTGATCGTAAGCACATTGAGCCCCAGAATGCTCTGATACTGCACGTCCTTGGCCAGCCGGAACACCATGCGGATGCCGATGTTTTTCGTGGGATCCGCCGGGTCTGTCAGCGTCCTTCGAACGCCGGGATCGAAGGGGACGCAGTCGTCCTTGAGGCGCAGGATCACGTCTTGACCCTTGCGGACGACGCGCACATCGACCGTGTGGCTCTTTTCATCCTTGACAAAGCCGTGGGAAACGACATTGCCGGCCATTTCCTCCAGCGCGAGGCCCGAGAAGAAAGCGCGCCGCTCGTCGATGCCGCGCTCCCGACAGAAGCCCTGTACCGTGTGGGCGATGGTCACCACCTCCCCCATCGTCTTTACAGTGATGTCCATACGCTCCTCGAGGGAGACGCCGAAGTCATCGGGCAGCATGAGCAGGTCCTCCGTATCCCGAGGGAACCGCTTTTGCCACACCCATGCCCAGCCGATCACGACCAGCGTTGTGACGACGCC
Source organism: uncultured Oscillospiraceae bacterium (assembly GCA_964401725.1). Taxonomy (GTDB): domain Bacteria; phylum Bacillota; class Clostridia; order Oscillospirales; family Oscillospiraceae; genus CAJOIG01. Next base: position 1,494 of record CAYNZM010000053.1, on the reverse strand, counting down.
GTTCAATACATTCGCGATATACACGCTGTTCATACCGGCGGCAGGGATCAGAAGCGCCGCAAATCCCGCCACGCAGACCACGCCGTCCAGCAAGGAAAGCGTATGCACCAAGCCGTTTTTATTCGCCGCGTCGCCGTAGGTGGTAAAGTGCATGCAGATGACGCTCAGCGGCATGCACAGCGGCAGGATGCGCAGACCCCATATCGTCATGCCGTAGACCGGATCGGTGGGGTCGCGGAAAAACAGTCTTGTCAGCGGCGCCGCGCAGAGGATGATCAGCGCCGATACGCAGGCCATCAACGGCACATAGCGCTTCAGCATCACGCCCATGACATCCGTGACCGTCCGGCGATCCTCCTCACCGATACTGACGCTGATGAGCATCCGGGATACGACGGCCATCCCCGTCGGAATCGCCCAGAAGATGCGCAGCAGATTGTCCGCCGCGGCAAAGGCGGAGACGCCGACACTGCCCACGTAAAGCAGGATCAGATGGTTGACGATCAGCCCGCGCACCGTCTGATAGACGTTTGAGAGAGCGCCGGATATGCCAATGCCAACAATCGAACCGGTCTCACGCCAATCGATACGCTTCACCGTGAAGCGCAGCTCGGACCGCCCGGTGATATAGCGCCACGATCCTACGCCGAGCATGGCCCACAGCCCCAGCGCGGAGGCCAGCGCAAGCCCGAATATGCCCATGCGCAGAACACGCACGAACAGGATATCCAGCGCAAGGTTTACGAATACGTATACAAGGCTTGCCGCCAGCGTCAGCCTGCCTTGATTCTCCAGCGACAGATACGCCATGAGCTGGTTACCCAACAGAAGCGGCAGGACGCCGACGGCCTGCCCCAGAAAATAGCGGTCCAGCAGTGGACGTACAGCCTCGTCGCGGGTCAGAAAGCCGGTCAGGTCAAAGAAGCCCAGCAGCAGAAACAGCACCGTAAACACGCATCCGATGAGGACGCATAGAACAAGGCTGAGCGAAAAGACATTCTGCATCTTTTCCGGCTGATTGCGTCCCAAATATTTCCCGATACAGACCGTCGCGCCGCTCGACAGCATCAGACTGATTGCTGTCAGAAGCATATTGACGGGGCTGTACAGACCCACGGCACTCATAGCGGCGACGCCTATGAAATTGCTCGCAAAGTAACTCGACACAAGGCCGCTGACGGCCGTCACCGCCGCCAGCACGACCTGCACCGGCAATAGGCGGAACATGAGCTTTGTTACGATCTTCGCATTGGCTGACTGTGTTTCCATGATACTTCTCTCGGACGGATTGCCTGCTGACAAATTATTAAAACCTCTTGATCAGCGTTAGGACATTCTGCCCGTCCCTGTACTCATAGCGCACATCGTCCATGGATTTCTTCACCATATAGATACCGAGACCTCCGATGCCGCGCTCCTCGGCCGAGAGGCTCACGTCCGGGTCGGGCTTTGCCAGCGGATCGAAGGGTACGCCGCGGTCGATGAATGTGATCG
>CAYNZM010000052.1:0-13331 GCA_964401725.1 uncultured Oscillospiraceae bacterium | reverse complement strand
TGCCCGTTTCTCTCTCTGGGGCTTCCTCTAACTGTTGACGATGTTTTCACAGTACTCTCTCCTTTGGTTGTCATTATATCTGCATTATAGAATATCCCGCGCGCAATTACAAGCGCGGCGGCGCAAAATCGTTGCTTTCCGATCCCCGGTGTGCTATCCTTGCCCCAGACGAAACGAAACGGAGGACGCTTATGCGCATCATGGCGATCGACTATGGCGATGCCCGGACGGGGATCGCGGTGTCCGATCTTCTGGGCATGATCGCGGGGGAGACCTTTGTGATCACCGAGTGGGATGCCGAGGCCCTGGCCCGGACCATCGCGGCGGAGGCGGAGAGGCGTGAGGTGGGGACCCTGGTCCTGGGCCTTCCGAAGAATATGGACGGCACCGAGGGACCCCGGGCGGAGAAGGCCCGAGTCCTCAAATCCCTGCTGGAGGCCGCCGGCGCGCCGCCTGTGGTCCTCTGGGACGAGCGCCGCACCACCATCGACGCCCACCGCATCCTGCGGGACAACGGCAAGCGGGAGAAAAAGCACAAGGCCGCTGTGGACGCGGTGGCGGCGGCGCTGATTTTGGAAGGGTATCTCGGCACGCTTTGACGACGATCACGCAAGACTTTTTCGGCTGGGCGGCGCGCGCTGTCCGAAATATGCCGGATTCTGCCTGAAAAGCCGGCGTTTTCCCGCCGGTCCGAATTTTGCGCATTTCCCCGGCACGGTCCTCCGACCGGGAGAAGAATACTGCCAAACCGCGGAATACCGCTTCGGCATAAAACCATAAAAAGATCCGGGAGCTTCGGCTTCCGGATGCTTTTTATAGCCGGATATCCGCCCGTTCGGGGATATGGAACGCGGCAAAATAGGCCGTTTCCAGGGGAATCCACCGATCCCGGAAATCGGCCCGGCGCTCCGGGCCGTTCCGGGCACGGATGCGGGCTTCCTGCTCCGCCGGATCGACGGAGAGAAACACGGCGATGTCCGCGTAATCCCCGAAGGCCGGATGCAGGGCGTAGGCCCCCTCCACGATCACCACCGGCGCGGCAGGAATGGCCTTTACGCCACGATAATCCAGCGGGCCGCAGTCGAACACCCGGTAGGAGAATCCCTTCCCGGAGGCAAGCCCCGGCAGGACCTCCGCGCAGAAGCGCTCGTAGTGGACGTTTCCGCCGGGTTCGGCGCAGCGCACCGGGGTGCGGAGCGCCGACGGCAGGAAGAAGTCGTCCATGTGCACCACCGGCGCACGCCATCGAGCGGCAAGCGACCCGGCGGCGGTGGTCTTTCCGGCGGCGGACATGCCGTCCAGGGCGAGGACTGTCCGTTCTCCTCGGACGATCCGGGCCTCCACGGCGGCGATGACGGGAGAGAGGTCCATATCAGTCCGCGAGACGCGCCTTTTTCAGCGCCAAAACGATGGGCGGGATGATCGCGATGTGCAGGAGGATGCCGGGGATGGCGTTTGTGAATGCCCCGGCGAAAAATGCCGCCCAGGTGAACCCGCTCCCGTTGACCCCGGACATCACCGCCCGGGCAACGCCCCATACGATCCGTCCGCCGAGCATGGCGGCGATGAGGGAAACATACAGCATCCCGGTCTTCTTCGGCAGGGCCCGGTACAGAAGGCCGGTCAATGCGCCGTAGGCCGCCAGCTCAAAGCACATGGCAAGGCCGATGGGGTAGATGGGGGGCATGCCGAAGAGCACGAACCGCAGCAGCGGCGCGATGAAGCCCACCGCCAGAGCATACCACGGCCCGCAGAGAAATCCGCACAGCAGCACGGGGATGTGCATGGGGGACAGGGCGTTTCCGAGCTGCTGGAGCTGCCCGGTGAGAAACGGCAGCACGAGGCACAGCGCGAGGCATACGGCGGCGGCGGCGAGTTTTCGCACGGAGGTTTTGGTTTTCATAGAGAGTTCCTTTCCGAAAAAATGACCACGCGGGATCGGCCCTCCGGCGGAGGGCGCAATACCTTCGTGGTATCGTTTCGGCGTGGTATGGGGGTTGGTTATGATTTTTTGAGAAGCTCGCGAAGCTCCTCCACGGCGGCGGTCACCAGCTCCGAGAAGGAAAAATCCTTCACGCCGACGACTTTGGTGTCGCAGAGGTTCACGGGGAGGAGCAGCCGGGTGGCCCGGCTCCGTCCGATGGCTTCGGCCATGGCGGGAGTGATCTCCCCAAGCAGCGCGTCGGCGCACAGGATGCCCACGGGACCGATCAGCACGTCCGCGTCCCGGCAGGCGACGATCACGGGGTTTTCCCCGGTGGCGCCGGCGTCGGCTCCGGCCCGCAGCATGCTCGCCGTGGCGACGGAGTTCGTGCCCACCGCCAGCAGCTCGCAGGGCAGGGAAGCCGCGCGGATGCCCGCCACGACCATGCGGCCGAGGCGTCCGCCCTGTCCGTCGATGACAACTACCTTCGCGTTTTCCATGGGGACATCATACCGCACTTTGCCCGGTTTGGCAAGAAAAAACGACCGATCCCGGATGGGATCGGTCGCTTGCGGTCGGAATGAGATCAGAACTCGATGGCGTAGCCGGAGAAGTCGGCGGCAGCCTGCAGAACAGCCTGCGCAGCCTCGGCGTCGGCAGCGGTCGCCATGGTGTCCGCCTTCTTGGACTCCATGATGACCCCCCACCACTGATCGAACTCTTCATCGGTCATCTCAGCGATGGTGATGCCCATGTCGGCCAGGGTCTGAGCCTCGGACTCGAGAGCGGTGACATAGACGTCGACGGAGTGAGCGGCCGTCGCGTCAACAGCGGCCTGGATGGCCTCCTGCTGGGCGGCGGACAGGCCGTTCCACCAGTCGAGGTTGACGGTCATGAAGTTACCGGCGGTGTAGGTGTTGTCGTACATCCAGCAGGTGGTCACTTCGCCCACGCCGTCCTGCAGCATGGAGGTGGAAGCCATCTGGGTAGCGTCGATCTGGCCGGTCTGGAAAGCGGTGTAGAGGTCCCAGGGAAGGACAGCCTCGACGGTGAAGCCGAGAGCGGAGAACTTCGCAGCCTCCATGTTGCCGAAGGCGCGGGACTTGGCGAGGAGGTCGGTCAGGTTCTCGAAGTCGAAGGAGGCGACGAAGGCGTTCGCGCCGCCGGCGAGGGCGCCGAGGAACTTGACGTTGTTGGCCTCGGCCTCAGTGGACAGAGCAGCGGAGGCGGCGGGGTCGACGTTCAGCAGGTAGTTGAAGTAGTCGAGAGCGTTCTGCACGGAGTCGGGAGCGAAGTCGGGAACACCGCAGAGCAGGGGCAGCTTGTCGGCATGGGGGTTGTGGCCGAGAGCGGTCATGTTGACAGCGCCGGTGGCCACGCCGTCCAGAGCGTCGGCGTCGGTGAACAGGGTGCCGCCGTAGTAGATGTTCACGGTGATGGCGCCGTCGGTGGCATCCTCAAGGGTATTCTTGAAGAAGGTGACGAGCTCACCGCCGGTAGCGGTTTCCTGGAAGGTGGTGGAGAACTCGATGGCGAGAGGCTCGACAGCGGCGGCCTCTTCGGCAGCGGGCTCAGCGGCCTCCGCGACGGGCTCCTCCGCGGCGGGAGCGGCTTCCTCGGCGGGGGCGGGGGCCTCGGCGGTGCTGCTGGAGCCGGAGCCGCAGGCAGCGAGCGCGAGGACCATGACCATCGCCAGAAACAGGGCGATCAGTTTTTTCATGTTTGTTCCTCCAAATGTGATATGTATTGATAAAGGGCGATGCCCGTTTATCCAGGGTGAATTACCGGCCGATCAGGTTCGGCAGCCAGGTGACGATGCCCGGCACGAAGGCGATGAGAACGACCATCGCGACCTCGCAGATGAAGAAGGGCCACACGCCGGAGAAGACCCGGGACGGGCTCACGCGCAGGGCGTTCGATGTGGCGAAGACGTTCATGCCGATGGGAGGGGTCAGACCCGCGATCTCCATCATGAAGCAGAGGCTGATGATGATGGCGTAGGGGCTGTAGCCCAGGCTGCAGAGAATGGGGAAGATGACCGGGACGGTGATGATGATGATGCTCATCATGTCCATGACGCAGCCGCAGAACATATACAGGACCATCACGAGGATGAAGACGATGAACGGGGGCGCGTTGAGGTTTGCGATGGCGTTCGAGAGATAGCTCGCAAGACCCGACAGGGACACGAAGCGGGAGAAGATCTGTCCGCCGATGATGATGGGGAAGATGCCGGCCTCCATGATGGCGGAGTCGACGATGCAGTTCCAGATCTGCCTGGCGGGCAGGCGCTTGATGATGGCGAACACCAGCACGGCCACCGCGCCCACCGCGCCGCCGACGGTGGCGGTGAACCAGCCGAGCATCGTTCCGCCGATGATGAGGCCGAACAGGATGAGGATGGGGATGAGGTAGCGCAGGCCGAGGAAGCGGGCCTTCCAGTCCACCGGCTCGGAGGACTTCGCGGGCAGGGAGCCCTTGCGGATCGCGCCGACGATGCGGACCGTGACGCACAGGGCGATGGCGGTGATGATGCCGGGCACGATGCCGCCGGAGAGGGCGGTGCCGACGGAGATCGCCATGGTGCCCTGACCGGCCACTTCGATGGGGCTCGGGGCGATGATGCAGAACATCAGGATGCCCATGGAGGGCGGGATCAGCGTCGAGAGAGCGCCGGAGGCCGCGATGCAGCCGAGAGAGAGCCTCTCGTCGTAGCCGCGCTTGCGGAGCTGCGGCAGGCTGAGCTTGCCGAAGACGATGTTGCCGGCGATGGAGGAGCCGGAGCACGCGCCGAACACGGCGTTTGCCGCGACGACCGTATAGAGCAGACCGCCCTTGACGCGCTTGAGCCACGCCTCAAAGCAGTTGAACGCTCCCTCCGCCACGCCGGTTTCTCCGACTAAGGCGCCCACCAGGGAGAACAGCGGCAGGACCGCGTAGTTGTAGTTTGCGCCGAGGTTATACACGCCGGAGGTGAACTGGGTGAGCATCATGGTGGGGTTGCCGTGCATGATGACGACAAGGCCCGCCAGGGACGCGGTCAGCATGGAGATGAAGACCGGGATGCCGCAGAAGACCATGACCATCATGATCAGGAAGAAAATAATGCCGATAACAGCGTTGCTCATGCGGTCTCGCCTCCTTCGTCGATCTCGATGGCCTCGTCCTCACCGGGAGCGCCGTGGCGCTCGTTGGGGTAGAGGTAGGGCGCGGGGTTCACGCCGTCGTATTTCCAGAAGCGGATCATCCGCGCCAGGGCCCACAGGAAGGAGCAGCCCAGCAGAAAGAAGCCGAGGCAGTGGCAGACCGTAAAGGGCCAGGCCACCCAGGAGCTTGCCGTGGTGCTGATGCGGGCGTGGTTTTTGAGGTTTTCCGCCAGGGTGACGAAGGTCCCGCGGTAGGCGATGAAGAAGCTGATCGCCGCGCCGAGGACGTGCCCGATCGCCATGAAGACCTTCTCCACCTTCGGCCATTTCTGGATGAGCAGGTCGATGCGGGTATGGCCCTGGTCCAGCGTCACATAGCCCGCGGCGAGGAACACCAGGGGGATGTGGAAATACTGGATGATGGCGGTGGAATTGGGAATTCCCTTGGCCCAGGCGACGCCCGCCCGGCCGAGCTTTTCGCCGACGACGTTGATGAACGCCACCAGCATGATGACGGTCAGCGCCACGGCCGAAGCCCAGCAGAAGAACCGCAGGATCTTGCGGATGGTCTTGTCGATTTTCAGAAATCCGCTGAAGTCGTCGTCGCCGATGCGGCCTTCCGGCTTGAGGTTTTCGTTAGACAATGCCAGCCCTCCTCTTTTTGTGAAATGTTAAGCAAATGTTAAATCGCACTCTTTATTATACCCGATCATACGGATTTGTCAACTAAAAATGCCGATCTCCTTCCGGTTGCGGCGGCGGGAGATTTGTGGTAAAATATACAAAGTAAGTACTTGTATCAAAGGAGCCGCAAGCCTATGAACGCCAGAACTCTGGAGCAGAGCCTCACCCGCGAGGTATCGAAGGTCGTCGTGGGGAAGGAGGCCCAGCTTCGCCTAATCACCGCCGCCCTGCTTGCCGAGGGGCACATCCTCCTGGAGGACCTCCCCGGCGTGGGAAAGACTACCCTCGTCAAGTGCCTCGCCGCCGCCCTGGGCTGCGCCTCGAAGCGCATCCAGTTCACCCCGGACCTTCTGCCCTCGGACGTGACGGGCATGAACATCTTCGACCGGGAGACCGGCGGTTTCCGGCGGCTGCGGGGTCCGGTGGTGACGAACCTTCTCCTGGCCGATGAGCTCAACCGCGCCATTCCCCGCACCCAGTCGGCGCTGCTGGAGGCCATGGAGGAACGCCAGGTCACCATCGACGGCGAGACGGAGCCTCTCCCGGCGCCGTTTTTCGTGATGGCGACCCAGAACCCCGTGGAGTCCGAATCCACCTTCCGCCTCCCGGCGGCGCAGATGGACCGCTTCCTCATGTGCCTTTCCATGGGCTATCCCACCCCGGAGGAGGAGGCGGCGATGCTCCGTCTCGTGGGAAACGACATCCCCTTCGACGCCGTGCAGACCGTCACGAGCCCGGAGGAGCTCTGCCGTCTGCAGCAGGAGGTCCGGTCCGTCCGGGTGTCGGATGAGGTCACGGCCTATATCGTCGCCATCACGGACAGCACCCGGCACAGCCCGGACCTGCGCCTCGGCGCCAGTCCCCGGGCCTCTCGAGCGCTTTATCGCACGGTGAAGGCCCTGGCCGCCGTCTCCGGACGGGATTACGTGACGCCGGACGACGTGCGGGAGCTGGTGCTTCCCGTGCTGTGCCACCGCCTGGTGCTGAGCGCGGACGCCGCCATGACGGGAAAGACCGCCCCGGCGGTGCTGACCGCTCTCGCGGACGCCGTGCCCGTGCCTCCCGCGAAGGAAGCGTATTTCCCGGCAAAATGAACGGGAAAGGACAGATCGGCTTCCAGTCGGCGCTTCTGGTGTCGTGGGGGGTCGTGATCGGCGCTTTCATTGGTGCGCTGCTGGCGTGGTGGGTCGGTGCCTCCGGCGCGGGGGTGCTGCTCATGGCGGTGTCGCTGACGGGACTTGTCAGCCGTCTGTGGGGTCTGGCGGCCCTGCGGGGCATGGAGGTCACCGTCCGGGCCGAGCGGGAGGCCATCTCCGCCGGTCAGACCGTCACCGTACACTACACCTTAAAAAACAACAAGGCTCTGCCCCTGGTGTGGGTAGAGCTCCTGCAGGATGCCTCCGCGCGGGACTGCCTCGAGCCGGACGGGAGCTTTCGCCTGCGGGAATTCTCCGAGGACGAGGCCTCCCACACCGGGCGGTCCCGGGCCTATGTCCGGCGGTTTTCTTTCGTCATGGGCTACAGCGAGCTTGCGTGGGACACCGTCTGGACCGGCATGCGCCGTGGCATCTATCGCCCGCAGAACATCGTCCTGCGCTCCGGCGACGGCTTCGGTCTGACCCAGTCCGCGGGGGAGATCGAGGGTCTGGAGGGTCGGATGATCGTGGTCTGGCCCCGGATCGTCCCGGTGGAGACCTGGCCCTTCCTGCGCCATGTCTGGACCGGCACCACGGGCAAGGCCGGATGGTCCGAGGACCCCACCGTCATGCTGGGAGAGCATCCCTACCAGCCCGGAGACTCCTGGAAGCGCATCGACTGGCGTGCCGCCGCCCGGACGGATGAGCTCATGATCCGTCAGTTCGACACGGTGACGCCGCTTTCTGTGCTGTTCATCCTGGACGCCGCCGCCATGGCGGACCCGGAGGAGGGCATCAGCGTGACGGCGTCGCTTATCCACGCCCTGTGCTATAACGGTATCGACTGCGGCCTCGCCCTGCCGGCGACGGAGCATTTCCCTCCGCTCACCCTGCGGCCGGAGGACCCGGCGGTGACGGAGGCGGGGTGTCTGTACGCTCTGGCCTCCTTCGAGGCGGAGAGCGCCGCGGCGCGATTCGACGAGCAGGCGGTCCTATCCGCCGCGGCGGAGACGGGACAGGTCTGGATCGTGTCCGAGGGCGCGGCGAGCATGCGCTGCCCGGAGCTGGCCGGCGCCCTGTCCGAGAGCGGTGTGCGTCTTCTCGCGGCCAAGCGGGAGGACGGCGTCCGCATGACGAAGACCTACACCTTCGACGAGGTCCGGCGGAAGGAGGCGGCACGATGAAAGACCGCGCGGGTTTTCTCGCCGTCTGCGCCGACAGCCTGACCGAAATGTGCCTGTACTACGCCGCGGCGGGCATCCTCATTATGTCCGAGCGGGGCTGGGGACTGCATCTTGTGTGGCTTCTGCTGTGGGCGGCGGCGTGTGCCTTTGCGTATACATACGTCCTCCAAAAACCCCGGACGACGCCGGTCCTCACGGGGCTTACGGCGGCCCTGGTCCTGGGAGGCTTCGGGCTGTTTGCCCTTGCGAGCACGACGCCGCTGCGCTTTGGGTATGGCTTTGTGCTCATGGTCGGCGCGGGCATGGCGGCGGGACTGCCGCTGTACTTCACCCTCAAGCGTCCGAAGGTCCTGGCCCATCTGACCCAGCTCGACGTGCTTCTGGCGGCGCTGCTGCTGTTTCTGCTGACGAAGGACGCCCTGGGCCTCGATAACGGGACCATCGCGCTGACCGTGATCGTCCTGTTTCTCGACGCGGCGGCGGCGGTGGGTCTGCGCATGTCCGAGGGTGGCGGCGGGTCGGGGGGAAGCGCCTTCAAAGCATCCATGGTGGCGCTGATCTCCGCGGCGGTGCTGGCGCTTCTCATCGGGCTTTTCAGCCTGCTCTTTTCCCGCAGCGGCGCGGTGACGGGCGGAGTGCTGCAGGGCATCGGCGCGTTTTTCGCGGCCATCGGCAGCGGCATCGAAACAGCCCTCGCCTGGCTGACGGGTCTGTTCTATCGGCGTCCCAAATACGACGCCATGGATATTGACATGGACATCCCCTCCGTGGCGGCCATCGAGACGACCCGGGAGGCCATGGAGTTTTCCGTGAACACCACCGCGCTCGGCGCGGCGCTGATGGTGATCGTTGTGGCCGCGGCGGTGATCATCGCGGTGCTGCTGCGGAAAAAACACGCCTCCCGGTCGGTGGCGGAGCTTGCCTCCGGGGAGGAGGAAGGCGTATCCCGCACCGGCGGCACGGCAGGGCTGCTGTGGCGGCGGCTGCGGCAGGAGCTGGCCTTTCGCCGGACGGCGTTCACCCATCGGGACACCCCGGCGGGGGTCCTGGTGACGGCGGAGCGCCTCGGCCGGCGGCGGAAAATGCCCCGGCAGACCGGCGAGAGCATGCGGGCGTATCTGACCCGTCTCGACCCGGAAGGCGGTCTTGATCCCCTGGCGGATGCCCTGGACGCCCAGTTTTACGGCGGGGGCGGCGTGTCCCTCGGCGGAAAGCGCTGCCGGGAGCTTCGGCGGCGTCTGCGCCGGATTCTGCGGGAGACGGCGAAACCCGAACCTTAGGGAGGTGCGATATGAAGCGATTTACCGTGTCCGTCGGGGGCATCACCCGGCGGGAATACTTCGAGGCCTGCACCGAAAACGAACGCCGGATGCACCTCATCCTGGGCGTTGCCATGGTGATCATCTGCGGGGCGATTTTGCTCATCAAGGGCACCGTGGACTGGCGGGACATCGCCGGACCCGCGGCGGTGTATATCGTCGTGATGGGAGGCTACGGCCTCATGACCCGCCTGGGATACAAAAACCAGCTCGCGGTGCTGGACCCGCCGGTGGTGTATGACATCCACGGCGGACGCTGGGCCGTCACGAAGGACGGGGCGACTGTGGAGGTAGAGTGGAAGGCCACGACCCGCCTGCGGAAGACCCGGTCCTGCCTGTTTCTTTACAGCGACGGCGCGACGAGCAACCTCATCCCCCTGCGGCTTCTGACGGAGGAGCAGGTAGCCGCCATGGAGACCTGGTTCCGCAACACCCGGTCCATGGCGAAGGACTACCAGAAAAAGAAGGAAAAGCTGGAGCGGGAGAAATTCCGGGCGGAGCATCCCGGCCTGCGCCTCGGCCGCACCGGGCCTGTCTGGGGTCCCTGGAAGCGCAAGTGATCCCCGCGGCATAGACCGCGTCCAAACAAGCGGCATAATCAAGGATTACGTTGTCGAGCACGACGGCTCCGGCCCGGGATATCCCGCGAAGCTGGAAGAAAAACTCGAAAACGCCTGAAAAACAGCAAAGAAAAAGCACGGCCTCGGATGAGCTCGTGCTTTTTGGTATCCGTAGCCTTTGGAGATGTCATTTAAAGCCGATGGCGGTGATCGTCATGACCATGAAGTAGAATTCCGGCTTGAGGAAGATGTCCTCCAGGGACTCAAGGTCCTCCACCAGTTGGTTGTGCTTACGCTGATATTCCGGATTTTCCGGATCGGAGTCCAGCTGACGCATGGTGTAGTCGGAGCGGAATTTGAAGTAGTACCGGAACAGCACATCCCGCTCGTCGGCCGAGATGCCGATGGTGTCGTTCTCCACATAATGCATCTTGATGTCGGAGAAGCCAACGCCCCGCAGGAGGGAGAAGAACTTCCGCGCGTGGAAGCGGTCGCTCATGTTTTTCGTTTCGATGCTCTCCTCGATGACCTTTTCGATCAGGCCATCGTCGCCGTAGGAGATCAGCGCGCCGTCATCCACGCCGCGGAGGATGATCGCTCCGCCCTTGCGGAGGAAGCGGCGGATTTTTCGGAGGGAGCGCTCCGGCTGTTTGAGGTGGTGGACCGTCAAAGCGGAGAAGACCAGGTCGAAGCCGTCGATGCCGAGCTCGTCCATGATTTCCTCCATTTCGTCCTCAAATTGAGAGGACTCGATGTCCAGACGGCGATAGCGGAAAACACCGTGATCCCGGACGGCATCCATGAGCTTCTGGTTCTTATCGACGCCGAGGACGATGTCAAAGCCGTACTCCGGCAGGAACCGGCTTTCCGTGACATATCCGTCCGCGCAGCCCAGGTCCAGGCCGTAGAGGTGCTCCTTCTTTCCCATGTGACGCAGGGCGTATATGAAGGAATCGTGGTCGCTCTCCTCGCTGAACTGGGACTGGATTTTGAGGCGCCTGCGCTCGGACGCTTTGTCGGAGTGGTAGCTGGATTCCGTGCGCTGCTTGAGATAGTCGGCGTGGCGCTCCGCCGTGCTGACGGGCGAGCTCTGTTTCTTCGTTTGGACAGGCTCCCCGGAGGTGCGGATGGGCTCCTGTTCAAAGGAACGCTCCACCGCGTGGTCCAGCTCGCTGTACCCCAGGAATGCAAGCCAGCTCATCAGACAGTCGAACACCAGTCTTGCCTCTGGCTCGCCGCAGGATACGTCTCCTCCGTGGGTGAGCTGGTTGCGCAGGTCCACGATGGGATCCAGGGAGATGCTCTTCAGGATGCCGAGTTCCCGCTCGGTGTGCCTGGCCCATTTTTCCAGCAGATGGCTGCGCTTCATGGCGGCGACCAGTTGGCCGAAGCCGAACTCCGAGAACCCCTTGCTGCCCCGGCCAATGTCGGATTCCGCTTTCAGCAGCTCCACCCGGTCGGCATAGGGAAGCTCTGTCAGAGCCTGCCGGAAGATGCTCTTGAGGACATCCTCCAGGATGCTGCAGCTCTCCTTGACGGCGGAGTCATAATAGCCCATGCGGATAAAGTTGCGTATCTTCTCGAGTTGGTTTCGATCGTATTCGTCAGCCACGGCGCAGCACTCCCATCTTTTTTTCTACCAGCAGGATAGCACTTCTTTCCACCGAATACAACAATTAAATTGACACCCGGAAACTGGGAAAGTATAATATCCACGATGGAAGCCATAGGGAGGACGTTATGGAAAACCACGCGCTTGCTGATCAGTTTACCAGCGTTTTTTTCTGTTTCCGCTTCGATCGGGACGCGATCGATCACGCGCATCTTCACGTCCCGTTTACCAAGAAAAACGGGAAGCAGGTCGAGATGTGGAAGCCGGAAAAGCTGCAGCCCTATCATCTCAAGGAGCGCGTTGCCGGTATGTTTGCCGGGGAGGGCGCGGTGGGCCGCATCTACGCTCTGGAAGACGGCGTTCGCCGGGATATGGACATCCCCGAGGTCCGTGTGCAGGCGGCTCTTTGCTGCCGCTCCCGTGAGACGGAAATCCCCGTTCGTCTGCAGAGCGTGCGTCTGACGCTGTTTTATACCGGCATAGGTATCCTGGAATTTTTGTTCACCGGCTCCGGTGGCTGCGACGAGGCCCTGGACATGAACTATTACCTCTCCGAGGTCAAGAGCGGCGCTAACCGCCTTCGGTTTTCGCAGCGCATGGGAAAAGACGAGACGGTCGAAAAGAGCGTCCGTCTTATCGACTTGCTGGAAATGCTGCTGACGCCGCTGGGAAGGACGGAAGACTTCGACTCCCGCAGCGGCATGAAATACATTGACAGCAAGCCGCTGGTGTTCACCTATCTCCTCTTCCGGCGGTTTCCGTCGGACCTGGGACGGGTCCTGTTCGGTCTGCGCACCAATTTCAAGTCCTCCTACAAGGTGCCGGAGCGGGAGCTTTCCCTGGATGAGGGTTTCGGTGTATACCATCCATTTGAGAATCAGTATTGGGGGTTTTCCCTGAACGGCGCCGCCTGCTGCGCCTGCCTGACGGACGATCCATCCACGAACACCTTCTTCCGGGAGACATTTCCCTACAATCTGCGGAGCACCTATAAGCTCCTGTTCCTGCTGCGGGTACACCAGCGCTTCATGATCCAGGATCTGGAGGATCGGTTTTCCGCTGCCGGTGCCTCGCTGGTTGGGGCGAAGGATTCGGAGATCGACCAGGTGTATCGTTCCGCCGGCGAGTTGCGGGGCGAGGCGGCGCTGTTTCGGATGCAATGCTTCTTTCAGGAACCGGCCTCGGTGGAGCATATCAACCGTTTTGATGCCGCGCTTTCCGGGAGCATGAGCATCGAAACGAGCTATGAGGGACTCCAAAGCAGTCTTCTCCTGCTGGAGCAGCTGAGCGAAACGGCCCGGGAGCGGATCAGAGCTCGGGAGGCCGCCATGGAACAGGTCCGGGACCTAAAACGCGAGCGGCTCATTTTTCTGGCGACGGCCCTGTGGAGCATGGTGCTTCTGTTCCAGAGCGCCTGCGAGATCATGGACCGTCTGCTTGGGCGGGACCTGCTTGTGACCGACCCGCTGACCGCCGTTCCGCTGGTCATTGCCGTGGCGCCGGCGATCAAGATGCTGTACGACTTCCGCCGGCGGGGAAAGCAGATCCGGGAACTCGAGAAATTCCTCGAATCGTAAATACGACAGCAGAGCGGAAACCCGACGCCGACCCCCGGCGAGGGCGTCCGCTTTTTTGCCTGGAAAATAAAAAACAAGAGGTAAGTCGGTTACCTCTTGTTTTGGTGGGGGAAGGTGGATTCGAACCACCGAAGGCATTGCCAGCAGATTTACAGTCTGTCCCCTTTGGCCACTCGGGAATTCCCCCAT
>CAYNZM010000051.1:0-13800 GCA_964401725.1 uncultured Oscillospiraceae bacterium | reverse complement strand
CATCCCCAGGGTATCTGGCTCGACTGGCAGGGCAAGCGCTTCATGAACGAGTTCTGGGGCACACTGGAGCATCGCTGCTTCCCGACGCTGTTCATGAACCGGGAGCGGATGTACTGCGTCTACGACGACAAGCTCCCCGAGACCATGGAATACGTCGCCCCGGCCCACGGCTCCACGGACCCGGCGGACAGTACCCTTGCCACCATCCGGACAAAGATGGACGAGGCGTACCAGAACCGCGGCCAGGGCGCGGACATCAGCTCCGGCGAGATGGGCGGCTACAACATGCTCACCTACGCGGGCGACACCCTCGAGGAATGCCTTTCCTACATTCCCGATTTGAACGAGCGCGTGAAGGAGAATATCATCGCGAGCTGGACGAAGTACAACGAAATGGCCCACGCGGGACGGGACGACGAGTTTGGCCGCGACCCGAAGGTGCTGTTCCCGCTGGACAACGGCCCGTACTATGTTCAGGTCATCGACAAGCAGGCGGGCATCGGCAACTTCATGGTGACGGTGGGCGGCCTGTGGACGGACGGCGAGCAGCGGGTCCTGGGCCCGGACTGGAAGCCCATCAAGGGTCTTTTCGCCTCCGGCAACACGACGAGCGGACGCTTCGGCCGGGACTATTTCACGCCTATGATGGGCGTGTCCATCGGCATGGCGGTCTGCCTCGGGCGCGAATGCGGCCGTTCCATCGGCAAACAGATAAGGGGAGAGATATTCTACCCCGATGAACTATGATCCATTGCGAAACAAGTTTCGCAATGGGGACTCGCGCTGATCGCAGCGGGCTTTGCCCGCTTTGGTCGGCGCGAGGGCTCGACCCCAGGCTCGCCTCATGGTGTTTTTGAGGCGGCAAAGCTGCCCCAAAAACGATTTCAATGCCCTTTGGGGCAATCACACGAAGGAGGTATCTATGGCGAAAAAAGAAATTTCCCGCCGCAAATTCCTGAAGGGCGCGGCGGCAGGCACGGCGGGCGTCGCCGCGGCCAGCGTTCTGGGCGTTTCCGCGTTTGCGGAGCCGGACGCCGTCACCGGCGCCAGCACGGTTTCCGAAAATGAATTCGGTCAGCAGGTGGTCCGGGTCCTGGACGGCGAGGGCGTCACCCGCATCACGGATACCCTCTATTCCACCGGCACCTGGCGTCTGAAGCAGGACCCGGTAGCGGAAAGTGCTATTACCGAGGAGCACGAGGCGGACGTACTCATCCTCGGCAACGGCTACTCCGGCGCGGCCTGCGCCCTATGGCTGGCGGAGCAGGGGTACAAGGTCATTGTTCTCGAGAACATGGCGGAGGCCAGTTTTTCCCTCTTCGGCGGGGACCAGGCGGTTATCAACTCCAAATACATCCAGAAGCACTTTGGCGCACCGGAGGTCGATCCGCTGGAGTTCTATCACAACTGGATGCTGAACACGAACAATTACGCGAATCAGGCCCTGTGCATGAAATTCGCGCAGTTTAGCGGCGACAGCTTCGACTGGCACCTGGGCCACGTCCCCGAGGACGAGGTGGACAAAATGTTCGTCGGCACGCCGTCCTATTGGGACATGGAGAAAAAGTCCATGCGGGAGGGGATGCTGAACAAGATCGGCGATCTGCGGTTCTATGCCCCGACCCTCCGCCCCAGCCAGGCCACGGTGGCGAAATACCACCGGGACTTCATCGAAAACGAGTCCGGCACGGGCAGCCGTCACATCTTCGGCTGCCACGCCGAATACCTCGAGCAGGACCGTGACGGCACGGTGATCGGCGCAGTGGCGAAGATGAACGACACCGGCGATTACATCCGCGTCCGGGCCAAGTACACCGTCATTGCGACGGGTGGCTTCGGCGGGAACATGGAGATGGTGCAGGACCTTCTCCCGGATATGCTCTACTTCATGCAGGATCACGACGCCCTCCACGCCCAGCAGACGGACCGGGACGGCTCCGGCATCGCCATGGCGATCCAGGCGGGCGCGAAGCTGGAGCAGGGCCCCATCCCCACCATGGACGGACGGCTGACCTGGCTCAACGGCGGCCCCGGCCAGGGCGGCAGTCCCGGGCACCCCCAGGGCGTCTGGTTCGACAGCTACGGCAAGCGCTTCCAGAACGAGTTCTGGGGCACCATCGAGCACCGAGGCTTCCCGAGCCTGTTCATGAACCGCGACACGATTTACTGCCTCTATGACAGCGATCTTCCCGAGCGCCTGCGGCATGTCGCCCCGGCCCACGGCTCCACGGACCCCACCGAGGGGAATATATCGAGCTGGAAGAACAAGCTCGACGCGGCCTACGCCCAAAAGGGCGAGGTCTACGACGCGGGCAGCGGCATCTATCTCTACGCGGGCGACACCGTGGAGGAGTGCTGCCGCTATGCGGGCATGAGCGACCGCGTGAAGGACAACATCCTCGCGTCCCTCGCGCAGTACAACGAATATGCCCACGCCGGGCGGGACGAGGAGTTTGGCCGTGCGCCGGAGGTCCTGTTCCCGGTGGAGAACGGTCCGTTCTTCCTGCAGGTCGTGCAGGAGAATGCCCTCATCGCCAACTACATGGTCACCATGGGCGGTCTGTACGTGGACGGGGAGCAGAGGGTGCTGGGCGAGGAATTTCTGCCCATCCGCGGCCTGTTTGCCACGGGCAACACCACCGGCGGCCGCTTCGGGCGGGACTACTTCACCCCCACGAACGGCGTGTCCATCGGCATCGCCGTGTGCCTCGGCCGGGAGTGCGGCAAGTCCGTCCAGCGCCAGATGGAGGGCGAGATCTGGTACCGCGAGGATTCCGACCGCCCGACCCATATCGAGATCTCCAGCGCGTCGGGCGAGGCGTCCGGCGGCGCGTCGTGACAAACTGACACCAAAATGAAAAAGGAGAGCGCTTATGAAAAAACTATTTGCATGGCTTTTGTGCATCTGCCTTCTGGCAACCCCCGTGCTGGCCTCGGGCGAAGCCTCCGGCGGCGCTTCAAAGGAGGCCGTTTCCATCGACGGCTCCGCCGTCACGGTCAATGAGGCGTATTTTGACGGCACCGTCACGGAAAACGGCGTGAAGGACTTCACCGTCGCCGCCGAGGGCCGGCAGATCATCGGCCTTTCCGTCAGCGGCGATCCCTCCGGTGAGCCGGTTGTCATCGAAAACGGCCGCATCGAGCTCTCCCAGCGCGGCACGGGCATTTCCCTCACCGGCGGCAACGCCATCATCGACAACGTGGTGGTGTGGAACAAGGCCACCGAGGGCGTATCCGCCTCCGGCAATGCCGTCGCCACGCTGAAAAACGTGGTGGTCTACGGAGAGCAGGACATCGAGACTTACCGCCGGGGTTCGCCCTTCGCCCTGGGCCTTGCCGGGTCCATGCGGGTGACGAATGCCGTCGGGCAGTCCCAGATCACCTACGAGGACAGCCTGGTGGTCTCCGGAAGCTGGGCGCCTCTCTCCACGGATGCGGGCTCCGGCGTGACCCTGACCACGAAAAACGTCCTGGCGGGCGTCGGCTGGCTGGAGATCGCCCAGCCCGGCAAGGAATACACCGCCACGAAGGAAGTCGGCGGCGTGACCTACGGCTTCACCCTGGGGGATTCCGCCCACTATAACTCCGGCTATGTCTCCTACTGCGACTCCGGCTTCCACAACTATTACTACGACAGCGAGTTCTACGGCACGGATTACGTCATCATCCTCTCCAGCAGCGTTTCCAGCGCCACGATGGTGAACGACAAGTGTTATTCCGACCGCATCGGAATCATGTGGCACAAAAACCAGGGCGGCACGGTGGACATCACCGGGGGCAGCCTGTACGCCGACCGCTGCCTGTTCATGATGAAGGGCTATTCCGATCTCGATACCGACGGCTGCCACGCCAGCCTTATCGTGGATGGCACAGACCTATCCGTGGGGGAGGAGAACGTGCTTCTGCAGCTCATGACCTCCGACGACTGCGGCCTGAACTATGAGGCCCTGCAGGTCCCTGCGGTGGAGGACGATTTCTCCCAGGTGGAGTGCCTCCTCGGCACCATGGTCCAGAAGACCTATTCCGAGGGTTTCCCTCCGACGATCATGTATGTGTTTGATGTGGACGGTGAGGAGATCGGCGTCTCCGCGGATGACTATGACGCCTTCGTGGCGGAAAACCCGACGGCCGAGCCCGTGATGGTCGAATACGAGCCGCAGCAGGACTGTGACGCGACGTTTAAAAACCTCTCCGTCGAGGGCGATGTTTATAACGCCGTCTGGCAGGCGTATCAGGGCCTCGACGTGACCTTCGAGAACGCGGAGATCACCGGCGTCATCTCCTCCGCGTGGGCCAACCATGTGGACGCGGACGGCAACGCGCTTCCTGGCGGCACGGTCATTGAGGCGGATTCGAGCCTCGACTGCCACCTCGGCATCGGCCGCGTGAAGAACACAGCCGCTCCGACGGTGAACAACCCCGTGTATCTGACGCTTGCAAACGGCGCTGTGTGGAACGTCACCGGCACGAGCTATCTTGCGAAGCTCACCGTGGCCGGCGGCACGGTGAACGGTTCCGTTACCGTGGACGGCGTACCCGTGGATGTATCCGCCGACGGCACATGGGAGGGAGAGATCGTCGTCTCTCCCGCGGCGTCCGGCGCGGCGGGTACGGCCTCCGACAACCCGCCCGAGCGCCCCGCGGACCTCGGTCCCAGCGACGAGCCTCCCGGCGGCTTCGGCGGCATCGACTGAGAAAGGAAACAACATGAAAAAATTGTTTGCATGGCTTTTGTGCCTCTGCATCCTCTGCACCCCTGTCCTCGCCTCTGGGGAGGCGAGCGGCGGCGCGTCCGGCTCATCCTCGGACGGTGCGGGGCCGCGCTCCGCGGCGGGCGCCGTGGCCATCACCGTGCAGGATGGCGAGGTCGTTCGGGACGAAGGAATTGACGTGAACCTCGCCGAGGGCGGGACGATCTCCGCGGACGCGGTCAGCGGCGCGTCCATTGACTCCGTGGACAACTATGCCGGCGGCGTCGCCTGGTACGGAGGGAACGACTTCCTGCTGGGTGGGGAGGAGGACTTCCACACGGTGCAGACGTTCTACACCGGGGAGGAACGTTCCTTCAACACCAAGCTTGTCTTCGACCTGCCTGAGGACTATGACTGGGGCTCGGACTCTGCGGGCGGCTTCGGCATCGTCTCCGCGGGCGAGGGGACCATGACCGTGGAGAATGTGTATGCCCTGTCGAGCGGCATCAACCGCTATACCTTCGATCTCTCGTCCGGGACGAATATCGTGAAGGACTGCTATTTCGAGTCCCTGGGCTGCAAGGGCGAGTACTGCGATATGCCGTGGTTCACCATGCAGTACGGCGCCTCCCGCAACATCATCATGACAAGCACCGCGAATATGTACGTCTATAACTCCGTATGCGCCTCGGACGGTTACGCCTCCTGGTCTACGGACATGACCTCCGGTAAAATGTACCTTTATAACGCCGACTGCGTGAACTACAACGGCGGCTACGGCTCCTATGCCGACGGCTGCACCGTCGCCATCTACGGCTCCACCTTCGACTGCGGCGAGTACGGCCTGTTCGACTGCAACGGCGGCACCCTGATCGTGGGCTCCTCCGAGGACGCCAAGTCCGCCTCCGACCCCGTTTTCCTTGCAAATCTGGAAGGAGAAGAGCTGGCGGAGGATACGCCCAGCATCATCCTCGGCGACCGCAACGCGGTTGCGATGCACGTCGTGGCGACCGGCTCCGCGGGCGATCCCGAGCACAACGGCATCGTGGACACGAACACCTCCGCCATGTACAACACGCAGCCCCATCTGTACGCCACGAACAGCGTGTTCTCCACCGTGGGCGCGACGGGAACGAGCCTTGCGAAGTTCCCCGCCACCATCGGCATGTATCTGGCGCACCAGAAGGGCAGCGTGTTCGAGTTCCGCAGCTGCAACGCCGATGTGCGGCTTGAAAACTGCGAGCTTAAGAGCGCGAACGGTATCCTGTTCCAGAGCGTCATCGACCTGGACGGCAGCGCCGTGCAGATCCTGGACGACATCGCCACGGAGAAGATCTCCGGCATCTGCATTGAGTCCGTCGGCAACGACTGGACGGGAGATATCGCCCACGAGGACTATCAGCGGCCCATGCGGCTGACGCTGACGGGCAGCACTCTCACCGGCGCGATCGTCGCGACGGGCATCGACGAGTGGCTGGCGCTCTGGGAGGGCTATGAGGCTCTGTCCTATTCCATCGATCCGAACACCGGCCTGTATGTGAACGACGCCGACCCCTCCGACACCTGTGAGAGCTATCGGCTCCAGGACCCGGACGAGATCTACGAGTGGGCTACCGGCGTCACGGAATATGATGCCGTGCGCGGCGTGTATCTCACGCTGGATGAAAGCTCCGTCTGGAATGTGACCGGCACATCGAATCTGCGGAGCCTGACGGTCGAGGCGGGGGCGGTCATAAACGGCGCTGTTTCCGTGGATGGCATTTCCGTCGATGTTTCCGGCGGCGGCGTCTGGGAGGGAGACATCGTCGTGACCCCGGCCGGCGCTTCGGGCGAAGCCTCCGGCAGCGCATCATAAACTCTGACCTTCATAAAAACCAATAATATTTTAGGAGGAATCAACATGAAGATCACAAAAATACTGGCCATCGTACTGGCGTTGATGATGGCGCTGTCCATCGGCGCCTTTGCTTCGGCGGAGCCGTCAGCCGAAGCGTCGGGTGAACCCTCTGAGGGTGCAAAGACCGTCGAGGAGGCGTATGTCGAGTACATCCGCGAGTGGCTGGCAAACGAGCTTGCGCACAACGATCAGATGACCCAGGAGCAGATCGACAGCGAGTACATGCCCCTCATCGAGGCGGGCGACTACACCAGCTTCCCGGTGTCCTATCTGTATGACGGCTGGCTGGAGACGGGTACAGCCATGACATTCGAGGAATTTGCGGCGCAGTACCAGCCCGCGGGCGGCGAGGTCACCTGGGCCGATTATCAGGAATGGATCGTCTCTATCCTGCCGGAGATATGCCCGTTCCCCGATGAGGTCGGTGAGATCATCATGGCTACAAACAGCTGGGATGAGATCGACATGGATAACGGCCCATGGGGCAAAATCTTCGGTGAGGATGCCTTCAACTGCACCCCTTGGGCTGAGTTCCAGACAAACGGCGGCGTCGGCACCTACAACGCAGACTTTGTGGATCTGCCTGCATAATTAGACAACAGACAACAGCATCGGGCAAAGCCGGCCTTTGCCCGATGCTGTATTTTTTTGAGGACGCGTGAAAAGAGCCCGATCCATTCTATTGGCTCTGTATATGCGGTCGAATATGAAGTGCGGCGGCACAAACACGGTAAAATATGACAGAGGGGCGCGAAAGCAGCGCCCCTCGCATCATCCATGCGGAGGCGCTCGCCATGATCCATGTGCGTATCGGTTAGCCGAACAGCCGCTGATGCGGCGCTACACCCATATATTCCTCGTTCCGGTCGATCCAGATGGGCTCTGTCACGTGGAAGCGTGGGCTCGTCAGATGCTCCGCGATCTCCTCATGTCCGCCCTTGATGAGTTGGGTGTTCGCCATGTCGTCAAATTCCTTCGTGAGCTCAAACCCTTTGCCCATGCGGCAGGGTCCCTCGAACATATAATCGTGGTGCAGGGTCACCAGGATCGGGCAGATGTTCAGCTCCATGTCTTTGCCAAGATGGATCATTTTTTAAGGGGTCCTGTCCAGGTTTGGCTGGCAACAGTTTTTTCTTTGATACCAATCAGGACGCTTTATTCATCCAAACTGCATAGATAGCTGTCACGAAATTGTGTAGGAGTCTCCCCATAGATTTTTCGGAAGACCTGTGTGAAATGCGAAGCGGAGACATAGCCGACGCGCGAGGCGATCAAGGACACAGAGAGCTGTGGATCCATGAGAAGCTCCCGGGCGATCTCACAGCGGATACGATTGTGATACTCCAAAAGCGTGAAGCCGGTCACAAATTTGAAGGTTCGGGAAAGATAGGATTTTTCCGTATGGAGGGCACCGGCCAGAGCGTCCAGAGAAAACTTCTCTTCATATTGTTCGCGCAGCAGCTTCTCCGCGGCTTGGGCCAGCTCGGCCTTGGCGCCGCTCCAGTGCTCCAGCTCGGGATGACAGTGCGAGCAGGGGCGGCAGCCGCTTCGTGCGGCCTCGTCGAGGGAATCAAAAACAATAACGTTTTTGGTAGTGCAGGTCTTGGAAGGACAGGAGGGACGGCAAAAGGTCTTTCCGCCCTTGACAGTGAAAAAGAACTTCCCATCATAGGCGGCGTCGTGGGTCTTGATCGCCAGCCATTGTTCTTTTGTCATGACGATCACCCCGCGCTTTTTGTTATCTCAGGACGACAGGCGGACGGGACATACGAGAGTGAATTGCTTGCCATCCTGGAATTAGTACAATCTAACTCTACTGTGCATCATACATCAAGTTCAGATGATTTGCACGGCTTTTTCCTCAAATTCGGAGCAGAAAGTCAATATTGAGATAGTAGAAACTAACTTAAAAGTCAAACGCGCAACACCAAAAAGGTTAGTATTCGCTTACAATAGACAAGCGTTTTAAAGTTAGTCCAATAAAACTAACGGCGGGATAAGCGGTTTAAGAAACGGAGGGACAAATTGATCTTAGGGCGAACAAAAGAGGACTGCCTGGAGGCGATATTTGTCCTGGGCAAGAACCGGAAGATCGTACGCTCCGTTGATATCGCAAAGACACTGGAGATCACAAAACCCTCTGTCAGTGTGATGCTGCGGGCACTGGAAGAGGACGGCTTCGTGAAAAAGGCATCTGCCGAAGAACTCTATGAGTTGACGCTGACAGAGAAGGGGCGTGAATTTGCGGAACAACTGCATGAACGCCGCTGCTTTTTTACGGAACTGCTGCTTTGGGCGGGCGTCTCGCGGGATGTTGCTGAGCGGGAGGCCTGCGAGCTGGAGCACGCGCTGAGCCACGAATCCTTTAATCTTGTCCGCTCCGCTGTGGATCGTCAGAGGGCGGCGCGATTCGCGTGAAGCATTGCCGCCGGCTGACGTCGTTTCTTCTGACAATCACGCTGATCGTGGCTGCCGGCTGCGGAAGGAAGCCTGCGGAACTGCCGCTGGAGGACCGGATCGAAAACGCCGGGGAGGTCGTCGCCTCTATACGACACGGGCTGAAGAATCACGCGCGGACGATCACGATTTCCTTTGAGTACGGCAGCGACATTTTCGGCGAGCTCAACAGCGTCATCGACCTGTGGGTCGAGGCGGCGCTGGCGGAGACGGGAGAGCCCGATGAGGGGGATTACCTCCGTTACCAGTACGGCGGCTATACATACACGAGCAGTTATGTGGAAAGCAATGGTCGATTTCTCTATACCGTAAAGCTGACGCCGGATTATTACTGTTACCTCTCCCAGGAGGAGCAGGCGGCAGAGCAAGCGGACGAGCTGCTTGACAGCTTTGGGTTTCGGCCCTGGACCTCGGATACGGCCCGGATACGGACGATCTATGACTGGATATGTCAAAACGTCCGCTATGACAAGGTCCACCACAAGAATCCGTATTTTCACCTGGGTTCCACGGCTTACGCGGCGCTGGTGCTGCAAAACGCCACCTGCCAGGGCTACTGCGTGTCGCTCTACAGGCTTCTGCGGGAGGCGGGGATTCCCTGCCGGATCGTCACCGGGACGGCCTCGGACGGGGCAAATGCGGAGCTGCACGCGTGGGTCATCGCGGAGCTGGACGGACTTTGGTACGGCCTCGATCCCACGTGGGACGCCGGCGCGGAGGAATACCGGTTTTTCCTTGCCGGGGAGAGCGATTTTGCGGATCATGTCCCGGGGGAGCGCTTCATGGCGGACGAGTTCCGGGCGGAGCACCCCATGGCGGAGGACAATTATGACCTTTCGGACTGAAAGAAGGATTGGAATGAAAATCACCAAAAAGCTGTGCTGCGCGCTGCTGGCGGTGCTCGTCGTGCTGTCGATGGCCTGCCCCTTCGCGCTGGCAGCGGACGAATACTACCTGACCTGGGACGAGTATAAGGAAGCGAACGGCGTCGAGTCCTGGGATTACAACCTCCAGGCGCAGGTCATCGCCGAGGTGGCGAACCACGCGGTGGAGCTTTACGCCGCCGGGGAAAACGACGAGGCCTACGAATACGCCAAGGCGACCTACTGGGGCTACTACGAGGTCTCGGGCTTTGAGCGCAACACCATGAACTACATCTCCGGCTCCCGCGTCAGCGAGGTGGAGCTGGGCTTTACCACCCTGCGCAAGGCGGTGAAGAAGGATCAGGGCGTGGAGACCGCGCAGGCCGCCGCCGACGCGCTGATCGAAATGCTCGTCACGGACGGTGCGATCCTCAGTCCGGAAGGAGCTGCCGCGGCCAATACGGAATCGGCCGACGCCGCGCCCGCCGCGGGGTTTGAATATGATCAGGGCTATCTGCTGACCTGGGACGAATTCAAAGAGGTCTATGGCGTCACGACCTGGAACTACAACGACCAGGCGGTGGTGATCTCCGATCTGGCCAATTACGCGGTGGAGCTTTACGCCGCGGGCGAGACGGACGAGGCCTATGAATACGCCAAGGCGACCTACTGGGGCTACTACGAGGTCTCGGGCTTTGAGCGCAACACCATGAACTACATCTCCGGCTCCCGCGTCAGCGAGGTGGAGCTGGGCTTTACCACGCTGCGCAAGGCCGTGAAGAAGGACCTGGGCGTGGAGGCCGCGCAGGAGGCGGCGGATAGCTTAAGCGCCATGCTGGTGACGGACGGTTTGATCCTCAGCCCGGAGGGGCCGACCTTTACGGCGGCGGAAGCCGCGGCGACGACCGGCACGACCGGCTCGGCCGCAACCACCGGCACATCCCTCGGCAGCGCCATAGCGGTGTTCCTGGGCAGCTTCGCCATTATCCTGCGCGAGGGCCTGGAGGCGATCCTCATCGTCGGCGCCATCATCGCGTACCTTATCAAATCCGGAAAGAAGAACCAGGTGCTTCCCGTGTACATCGGCTCCGCGCTGGGCGTCGTGTTCAGCTTCATCATGGCGGCCGTTCTCAACTGGCTGCTGTCCCGCAGCGCGGAGTACCACATGAGCCAGGAGGTCATCGAGGGCATTGCCGCCCTGACGGCCGTGGTGGTCCTGTTCTGGGTCTCCAACTGGATGGTCTCGAAATCCGAGTCCGCCGCGTGGAGCCAGTACATCGAGGGCCAGGTGGCCAGCTCCTCTGACAAGGGAAGCGTGTTCGCCCTGGGCTTCACGGCGTGGCTCGCGGTGTTCCGCGAGGGCGCCGAGGTCATCCTCTTCTACCAGCCCATGCTGGCGGAGGACCGGCCGGATATGGTCTGGCTGGGCTTCGGCGTGGGCGTTCTGGCACTCGTCGTGGTGTTCATGCTGATCCGGTTCCTGTCCATCAAGCTGCCGCTCAAGCCGTTCTTTATGGGTACGTCGATCCTCATGGCGATCATGTCCATCTCCTTCCTCGGCGCGGGTATCAAGGAACTCATTGAGGGTGCGGTATTCGAGGAGATCGAGTTCATGGACCTGAGCTGGGTGTCGAACAGCCCTGCTTGGCTGAACTGGATCCCCTATAACGACACGCTGGACGTGCTGGGCATCTACCCGCTCGTGGGCACCATCATCCCGCAGCTCATCCTGCTGGCGATCACCATCGTGACCTTTATCCTGCACATCCGCAAGAATAAGCGGATCGCGGCAGAGGCGGCGCAGAAGGGGTCCGGCGAGGGCGCGCCCGCGTAATACCAGGGAATTACCTTCTCATTTATAATGCGAAGTTGATTCACAATAAAATCTTTCCGAAAAGGAGAACATGCAATGAAGAAGATTCTTGCGCTGATCATGGCTCTGGCCATGGTCCTGGCTCTGGCCGCCTGCGGCTCCAGCGCCAACAACACCGCTGTCGCGGAAGAGCCCGCGGCTGCGGAAGAAGCGGCTCCCGCCGCGGAGGAAGCCGCGGAAGAAGTCACCGAGGCGGTCGTCGAGGAAGAGGCTGCCGAGGAAGAGCCCGACGGCGGTTTCACCGAGATCCCCATCTGGGAGGACGAGGAGATCGGCTTCCTGAACGTCAACGGCGTGTACTTCCAGCCCGTCCCCATGTCCAACGGCAACGAGAACTATGAGGACTTCGACATGCACTTTGAGGCGGACGTCTCCGCCCTGGAAAACGACCTTGGCTACGGCCTGGGCGACTGGGTCCCCTACATGACCGTGGACTTCGAGATCATCGGCTCTGACGGTGAGACCGCCGCCGAGGGCACCTTCATGCCCATGAACGCGGACGACGGCCCCCACTACGGCGCCAACATCGCCCTGCCCGAGGCGGACACCTACTCCGTCAAGCTGACCTTCCACAACCCCGAGGAGAACGGCTACCTCATCCATCTGGATGACGAGACCGGCCCGGGAGGCAACCTCGGCGAGTTTGAGTGGCCCCTGGTCCTCGAGCTGGACGACGTGTGGGATTACGCTCCCGTGGAGTGGTAAGTTACTTTTTCCTGAAAGAAAAAGCAGCCCCAAAGAACTTTGGACTCGTACGGAGAGCGCTGCGATATAAAAGCGCTCCGCCCGGTAACGAAGGCTGAAGTCACTTAACGTTTTCAAGTCAATACCGCGATTTCGCGGTATTGGCTTGTTGCGGCGTTTGGGGATCGGTTTTGATATGGCTGAAACGGCGCGTCATACGCGCTATGGCGTGCCGTTTTGCCCATAAAACACAAGGTAGAGGGACAAATCATGCTGCAATATCTCATTAATACGACACAGCTCGTGATCGTCGCCGCGGTGCTGACGGGGATGCTGCTGGGCTGGTGCCGCAGGGTATACGGTCCGCGCGGCTGGAAGACCGTCCTGATCGGCGGGTTGGCCGGGCTCGTTCTTGCCATCGTCATGGCGTGGATGAAAAACAAGACAAAGCTCATCGACACGGGCTACTGGAACATCATCACCTTCTCGATCACGCTTCTGGCGCTCATCGTCCTGATCGTGCTGGACGCGATCAAGAAGCTCCGGGATAAGCAGAGCGTCGCAGTTCCTGTCGCGGCGGCGGTGATCGCGGCCATGCTGCTGTTTTACGCCCTGCCAGATGTGCTGGCGTATCCGTACACCATTAAGCTCAGCGGCTTCGCGGTGTTCTCCACGGGATTCATCTACCGCATCCTGGGGGAGGTCGTCGGTCTGATCCTGGTGACGGTGGCCGGCGTGGCCGTGTATCAGGCCTGCATGCGTCTGATGCCGGGGATCACGGGTCTTCTGATGAAGCTGGCGCTGATCGTCAACTCCCTGCAGCAGGTCTCGAAGGTGCTGAATCTCCTGCGCGCCAAGCGCATCATCAGCGGGCATTTTGTGTTCCAGATCGTGAAATTCACCTCGAACCACGCGAATCTGTTCATCTACTTGGTTCTGCTGGCGGCATTCGTCGTGCCGGTGGCGCTGTGGCTCATGAGCTTCCGGGTCAATGAGCCCTATGAAAACCCGGCCCAGCACCGCAAGGTCCGGGCAAAGTGGCGCAGCGTGCGCCGCTGGTCCACGACCGTGATCGTCTGCATCCTGCTGGTGGTGCTGAATATGACGGTGGTGAACGCCTACGCCAACCGTGCGGTGGAGCTCTCCCCGACGGAGGACTGCGAACTCATAGACGACAGCCTGTACATCCCCTTCGAGCAGGTGGACGACGGCAACCTCCACCGCTTCGCCTACACCACGGATAACGGCGTGGCCGTGCGGTTCATCGTCATCAAGAAGCCCAACTCCAGCTCCTACGGCGTGGGTCTGGATGCCTGCGACATCTGCGGCGAGACG
>CAYNZM010000050.1:0-13858 GCA_964401725.1 uncultured Oscillospiraceae bacterium | reverse complement strand
CGGCGTGGACGGCGACTTCGGCAGCGCCACCGAGGCGGCGGTGAAGAAGTACCAGGCCGCCAACGGCCTCACGGCGGACGGCATCGTCGGCAGCGCGACGTGGGGAAAGCTCATCGGGTAAGGAGGCGATAGTATGCGGCTGGCAGCGCCGGTATATTCGGACGGGCTGCGGAAGCAGACCCAGGTCCGCTTCGGCGGGTACAACGCCCTCGGCACGGAGGGAGAGCTTTGCCACACGGAAAATCTGACGTGCGACTACTACCCGGAGCTTGCCGGCCGCCCGGCGCGGAAGATGGTGCGGACCGTCACCGCGCCGCGGGGCATGCTGGGCGGCACGGAGCTCATCTGGATCGACGGACGAGACCTGCACATCGGAGACACGACGGCCGCGGGCTTTCTGAGCGCGTCGAACTCGGAGCGGGAGATCGCGGTCATCGGGGATTACGTTGCGGTGTGGCCGGACCGTCGCTGCTACGACAGGGCGAGCGGGACGGCCCGGGGCCTGGGCGCCAGCGTGACCGGGTCCATGACGTTTAAAAGCCTGGCATCGCCGGAGGGCCTATCTGATACGGGAAACTGTCTGGATCTAGGCGTGAGCGCGGAACTCTTCCGCAGGGGGGACGCGGTGAATATCACGGGCTGCGTCACCCAGACGGCAAACAATGTATCTGCGATCGTGCGGGAGGTAAGCGGAAACTGCCTGTACTTCTACGACGACACGTTCTCCGGCGTATCGGACGCGAGCATTACGGAGACGAGCGCGATGGTAAGCCGGGACGTGCCGGCGCTGGAATTCGTATTCGAACACGCAAACCGGCTGTGGGGCTGCGCCGGGGCGACGATCTACGCTTCCGCCCTCGGGGACCCCTTCAACTGGTATCTGTACGACGGCACGGCCTCGGACAGCTGGGCGACGGACACCGGCGGCGGCGGGAGCTTCACCGGGGCGATCTCCTATGGCGGCTATCCGCGCTTCTTCAAGGAGGACCGCATATACACCCTATACGGCGACTACCCGGAGGAGTTTCTTCTCCAGGAGCACAACTACCTGGGGGTCAACGCCGGAAGCGGGAAGAGCCTGGCCGTGGTGAACGGGCTTCTATTCTTCCTCAGCAAAGCCGGGCCCTGCGTATACCAGGGCGGCGCACCAAGCCGCTTGGCGGACGCCTTCGGGGTGACCCACTACAAAAACGGCGTGGGCGGCACGGACGGAAAGAAGTATTACCTCTCTATGCAGGACGGAAACGACGACTGGCATCTGTTCGTATACGATCCCGTGAGGGCCTTGTGGATGAGGGAGGACGATCTGCACGCACTGTTTCTCGCGGAGTACGACACGGAGCTGTACGCCATCGACGAAGACGGTCAAATGATGATACTGGGCCGGCCCTATCGGGTCCCCGCCGGGGCGACGGACGAGAGCGGGATCGCGTGGGAGGCGGAGTTCGGAGACATTGCCCTGCAGAGTCCCAACCGGAAGCGGATCACGAAGGTCCTGCTGCGGATCGAGCTGGAACAGGGAACGTCGGCGACGGTATCCATCAAGTACGACAGCGCGGAAAGCTGGACGAGAGTTGCGCAGTTCCAGGCGGCGACAAAGCGGAGCGTGCTGCTGCCGGTGATACCCCGGCGCTGGGACCACATCCGACTGCGGATCAACGGGACGGGAGCGGCGAGAATTTCAAGCCTCACGCTGGAGACGGCGGCGGGCAGTGACAAAGGATAAGGAGGCGAGGATATGCCCATTGCAGCGACAGACACTTACACAAGCCCATATCAGGAGCAGATCGCAAGCCTGCTTTCTCAGGCGGAGAATCGCGGTTCCTACACGAGCCCGTACCAGGAGCGGATCGCGAGCCTGCTTTCCCAGGCGGAGCAGCGGCAGAGTTATCAAAGCCCCTACGCGGAGGCGCTGGCGGGACTTTACCGGGAGGCATCGGCCCGGCGGGATTACCAGAGCCCATACAAGGACCGGATCGACGCGCTGACCACCGGGCTGGAGAACGCGAAGTTCGACTATGACCCGGAAACGGACCCCATGACCCAGGCGCTGCGGAAGCAGTATCTGAATGAGGCAGGGCGTACCGCCTCGGACGTGCTGGGGAAGGCTTCCGCGGCGACGGGCGGCCGGGCATCCAGCTATGCCATGTCCGCCGCGAGCCAGGCGGCGAACTACTACAAGAGCCAGCTTTCCGCTGCGCAGGCGGAGCTGTATGACCAGGCATACAACCGGTACCTGAGCGAGTATCAGAAAAGCCTGAGCACGCTGAACGCCCTGACGGCACAGGACGCGACGGACTACGGCCGGTGGAGCGACGATTACAGCCGCATCCTGAACCAGGCCCAGCTCCTCCAGGCCCAGGACGCGACGGAATACGGCCGCTACAGCGACGAATACGCGAGGCTGCTGCAGAACCTTTCCGCGCTCCAGGGACAGGATCAGACGGAGTATGGACGCTGGAACGACGCCTATACCGCGCTGCTGCAGAACCTCTCCGCGCTCCAGGGACAGGATCAGAGCGAGTACAGCCGCTGGGCCGCGGACCGGCAGACGCAGCTTACCGCCCAGGAGACGGCCTACGACAACCTGGTGACGAAGATACTGAACGCGGGATATTATCCGACGGATGAGGAGCTTCTGGCAGCGGGAATGACTAAGCAGGAGGCGAACAAGTGGTACAACGTCTACGTGGACAACTGGAACACCGCCCACGGCTACGGGTCCGCCGGCGGCTCCTCCGTCGGAAGCTACGGGGGGAGCAGCTATGCCAGCCTGCTGAACAGCGCCGGCAGCGGCTCGGGGACGAGCGGGGGTGTGAACCTGAGTCCCACCAGCAATCTTGTGGACAGCGTGAACGCGTACCAGTCGCTGCTGAACCGCACGATCGCCAATCCTACGGGATCGACAAGCGCGGCAGCTAACGCGACGGCCACGGCGCTGGCGGGGGTGAACGCCGCGAAGCTCGCCTCCGTTGGGAGCACGACCAAGAGCTCCGCCGCAACCAGCTCCGGCACGGTGAAGAAGACCACGACGAGCACGCTGGGTTCTGCGAAGACGACCAGCACGAGCAAGTCCACGGCCTACAACAAGAACAAGAACACCGCATCGACAAAGTGAGGGTTTGACTATGGCAACGACCAACAACCGCTACGCGGCGCTGCTGGGCGTCGACGAAGAAAGACTGAAATCGGGGGGAGCCGCGAAAAGCGCGGCTTCCTCTTCCGGCTTTTCCATGAAGGACACATCGCCGCAGACGCTTCTTAGCTGGGAGAAGGAGCTCGTGAGGGGCATGGTGCAGCAGCACCCGGAGATCGTGACGAATGCCCACGCGAAGATGACGGGTTCCTATAACGCGGCTTACGACGCCTTGCAGAAGGGCGTGACGGACCGGCAGCAGATATTCGCCCTGCGGAACACCCTGGACGATGTGGAGAAGAACATCACCACCATGCGAGAGCTGCGGCAGGCGCTGGGCCGGGATATTGCAAACCCGGAGCTACTCGACTACGACCTGAAGGACGCGGAGAGCGGGCTGACGGCAATGCGGGAGGCGTTCCGGCGGCAATACGGGAGATACGCCGCGCCGAAGACCCTGCAGGACATGCCGGTCACCACCCGGAGCGGGATACAGACGCCGGGCATTCTGGGCGACGGCGTAACGCTGCCCGGCGTGGGCGAGCGGAGATTTACAACGGAGGGGACGAAAACGCCCCTCGCCGAATGGGACGGGCGGGAATACAACGCCGACAACATCGAGCAAAACTGGAGCCGGATCATGGCGCTGGCGAACGCCGACACCCTGACGAGCAGCCAGAGGAAAGAAGCGGTGAAGATCGCGAGCGCGCTGAACGCCGCCGTCCGAAGGGAAAACACCTTTGCGAAACTGCTGAGCGGCGAGCGGGACGAGCAGAAGGTCCGAGATTACGAGGCGGTGCGTGAGCTTCTGCAAAGCAAGACGACGGCGCAGGCGATCGGGACGGGATTTGTCGCGAGCTTTCCGGGGGCGGCGAGGCTCATCGACAACGCGGGCGTGAGCATGGCGGAGCAGGGGCTTTTGAGCGCGGACGTGGCCGAGGCGGCGCGGCGCAGCCGGACCGCGGACGCGCAGAACGCGAGCGGGATCGCATATACCGCCGGACAGGTCGCCGGAAACCTCGCGCAGCTCGGCGCGGCGGGGGAGCTCGCGGGCGGCGCGACGGCGGCACTGGACGCCGCGGCGCGGGGGTCAAAGGCGGCGCAGCTCGGCGTGAAAGCCCTTCGAAGCGCCCTGACCTTTGGCAGCGTGGGCGGACTGCAAAGCATCGGCGAGCAGGACTGGCGAAATGATGCGGCCCGGGCGGCGCTGAACGTGGCGAAGGACACCGGCATACAGGCGGCAGCGGGCGCGGTCGGCGGGATCGCGGAGGGACTTACGAGCACCGGCCTGGCGCGGTGGCTGTCCACAACCGGCAGGATGACGCCGTTCTGGGAATTTGTAAGGCAGACAGCGAGCGGGTCGGCCTTTGGCGCCGGCATGACGGCAACGGAATACGCGCTGGCGGAGGAAAAGCCTACGGGGAAAGAAATCGCCGCAGACCTGGTGACGGCTTTCCTGTTTTCGTCACTGACCGGCGCTGTGAATTCTGTGCGTATGTCCAGGGTCGGAAAGGCTTACATGGACAGTGCCGTGAGCGAGATCGAGAGGGACCTGCGGGCCATGGAGACGCACGGAGGCAGCGCGGAGGAGATGCAGGAGGCCGCGGAACGCGTCCTGCAATACACGCAGGACCTGCGGACGACGATCTCCCAGAACTACTATCCCGGACAGCAGGCATACATCGAACGCATCCTCGGAACCTTAGACGGGCTGGACGAGGTCGTGAGAGGCCGGGCGGCAGCTGCCGGCTCGACCGTAACGCCGGATAACCTTCTCACCGGAGCGGCAAACGGAACAGGGGCAGAAACAGTCGGCGCTGAGCTTCCGAGCTCCTACCTGGACAGCGACAACGCGCCGCACACGCCGGAGCAGGAGAGTCGGATCGCGGAGTTCAAGCGAGCGGTGGATCAGAAGATCGTGGACTTCGTGAAGAAAGTGCAGGGTCTTTCAAATTCAAAGTATCGGAGTAAGATCAAACAAACGATTTCAGAAGTGTCCGAGCGGCAGGCAAACGCCGTGAAGGATATGACCGGCGTCGATGTGACAGGGTTTAAGAATATGATCGACGGGGATGCTGTGGATCACATCATCCGGCGTCACGGACCGAACGGGTCAGCCAACACGAGCATGGCGGACGTGAACGACATAGGACGGATCGGGTATGTACTTGATAATTACGACGCAGCGGAGCTTCTTTACAATTCGGATGGCTCCGTAACGACCAGCTGGAAGTGGAGAAATTCGGACGGAACACCGGCGGTCATGCTTCGGTTCAATAAAAAAATCGACGGCACGATGTATGTCGTCGAGGCAGCGCCGGACAGCGCCGCGAGGAATATGGCGGTTGTTACAGCCTATATGACAAAAAACACCGGGGCCGGAACCGATCAAGTGTACGATGCTGGAAACCAGCCTTCAACACACGTCCGAAACGCCCTTGACACGGTCAGCCCTGGTGCTTACACTGTAGCACAGCCGCAGGCCGAAGTCAACAGTATGGAGAATGTGCCGCCCGTGGTGGCGGAGGTCGCCAATCAAAACACGAATGGAGGAACGATCAATGAAGCGGGACGAGACCTATTACCTGATGGAAATGGACGACGGAACACCGGTGCGGGTGCCGGCGTCGAAGCTGGACAAATTCGATCCGTCGAAAACGGAAGTGACCGAGGAGCACAGGCAGTTCGCTCAGAGAGCCGTCCAGAGCTTCATGCAGAGGTATGGAAATCCCCGGAAGAGCTGAACATTCCCCGGGGCGGCAAGGTTCCGAACCTCGGGATCATAGCGGAAAACGGCTGGACCGGGGCCATGCGGACCGCGGCGGACATGCTGCGCGGGCTGGGATATAACGTCACCTACGTCATGGGCCCGATCGACGTGTTCCGGGAAGACGGACGCATTCGGCAGGTGAGCGGCGTCATCCACGGAAACAACGTCATCGCCCGCGCCGACGGGCGGCTGATCTCCGGCGAGCAGAACGCCCTGCACGAGTACGGTCACGCCCGGATCGCGGAGGACCCGGCCATCATGCAGGAGCTGAAGGAACGGTTCGTGCAGACCCACGGCGAGGCGGAGATGAATGAGATCATCGCCCGCTATGCCATGATCTACGATTTCACCTACGGCACGGAGACGGAGGGAATGACCGCCGACGAGGTCGCGGAGCTGTACGACGCATATCTGGAGGAATACATCGCCGACGCGGTAGGCGGTATCAGCCGCGTGAAGCTTGGCAGGAGACTGAGCGCGGCCCGGGACACGGGCCTCGTATGGGACGTGCTGACCGCGCGCGAGAACCAGGGAAGCGGCGACGGCGTGCGCGGCGTGCGGTATGCTTTGGATGAATACAGTGAGCGCCAGATGGAGAACTGGAAGAACAGCAAAAAAATAATCATCTACCAGAACGATGCACAGCTTAAAGACTTTGTTCGCAAAGCATCGACCGAAGGTGATTATGTAGGGAAAATGTATTTTGGTACAGTCGGAGAAGCGCTTGCCGATGAGATCGAAAGAGCAACCGGATTTGATTTTCTGGGGAGGAACATAACGCTTCGGGCGGGTAACGTTCGAAAGATATTGAAGGATCACGGAATCGAAAGCAGAGAGGCGCAGCGAGGCCAGAGGGCCTTGACGTATGATGACTTCGCGGATATTCCGAGGGTGATAAGTGAACCGGACTCGATAACAGCATCGAAATACGACGGTAAGCCTGCGGTAGTATTTCAAAAGGACAGACCAGCAGGAAGGCTGACCGTGTTCGCGGTCGACAGTGGAGGAAGCCTGGAGCTGTTTATCCAGACGATGTATTCGGGAAAAAACAAGAGGAGTATAGCCGGCATGGCCAATGCAAACTCCTTGACCTTTACGTCCGAAACGACTGCCGGGACTACTCCCGAATCCAGTATATCCGAATCCTCCCGAAATAGCAATACAAAAATGCGCTTCTCCGCCGCGGAGGACGCGGGCGAGCTCGGCGAGGACGCCTATATTGCGGAGCAGGAGGGGAGGCTCGCGGCAAGCGTCGAGGCCATGACGCCGACGGAGCTGCGCCGGGCGGTGAACCGGGACAGGGCGGAGATCGCGGTCCTGGAAAAGTACGCCGGAAGGGGCGACATCACAGACGCGCAGCGCCGGACCCTGACGGAGCTGCGGCAGCGCCTGGACGCGGAGCAGAAGCGGCTGGGCGAGGAAAACCGGAAGACCCGCGAGGAGCGTCAGAGGATTCAACAGGAAAAGCTGGAAGCCCAGAAGCGAGCAGCCAAGCGGATGCGCCCGAAAAAGGCAAAGCAGGAGTTCAAACGGCAGGTCCTCGATCTTTTCGGCGCGGCAAGCGGGACGAGAACGGCGCTCGGGGAACAGGCGGACGCACTCTTTGATGACGCCTACAAGAACGGCCGGGTGGACGAGCGGGCCAGGAGACGCCTGTTTGATAACCTCCTGGACGCGGGGATGACGACGGTCGCACCGCCCCCGGAGCTCGCGGCGCTGCGCGAGGCGATGGAGGATGTAAGGATATTCGTACCGGACAACGTAAAGGCGGAGCTCGGCGACGACTATGCGTCGATGCGAGGCCGGGCGCTTGGGGCCGGGGTGATCCTGACAAGCGACGTCAACGCGAACCGCATCGACAGTTTTACGGAGGAGCTGGAGGAACGCTTCCCGGGCATGTTCCGGGGCCTGGAAACGGACCAGACCGAGGCGCTTCGGCGGCTGCTGGATCTGGTGGAGGAGGGCCGGAGCGAAAATGTGACCGCCCGGGAGATGCTCCAACGCGTGGAGGACGACACCGGGTACACCGTGGATGAGCAGCTTGAAGACCTGGAACGCCGCTTTGATCAGATCATCGACAAGACGCTTTACGCCGCCGGGATCGAGACGGGACTCAAGGGCTGGCACGTCCAGAAGATACAGGAGGAACGGGCCAAAAGCTGGGAAACGCAGCAGAGCCTTCGCGAGCAGCACAAGGAATGGCAGGCAAACGAGAAGCAAAGGCACCTCGAGACGGAGCTTCGCCAGAGGGAGCGGCACAAGGAATGGCAGGATGCCGAGAAACAGAAGCATCTGGATGTAGAGAAACGACAAAGGGAGAGGTATAATCTATCCATTGCCAAGAAACGCGCGGAGCGCCGGGCGGCGCTGGAACGGCAGGCCGAGCAGAAGGCGCTGCGGGAGCTGCAGCACAAGACCATGAACGCGCTGCGCTGGCTCAAGAAGAACCGCGGCCGCACGGACGCAGCGACCAGGGCGGCATGGGACGAGGTCCTTTCTGACATCAACCTCTACACCCTGAGCGCCGCGAACGAGATGCGGTGGAGCGACAAATACCAGGCAAAGTACGGCGACATCGCGGATATGTATAAGAAGGCAAAGGAAAGTGACCCGAACTGGATGCCGTCCAAGGAGCTGGAAAAGCTCGTCTCCATGCTGGACAATAAAGCCATCGCGGACATGGACGTGGACGCGCTGGACACGCTGTACAAGGCGGCGACAGCGCTGCGGACGGAGTTCTACAACCGGAACAACGTCATAAACGACGAGCTGCACCGGACGTTCTCCGAGGTATACCACGACAGCGCGGAAGAGATCCGCGCGAGCGGCGGCAAGGGAACACTCGGCGAAGGGCTCGGCAAGCTGACAAACGCCGAGATGCTGAGGCCGATGAACCTGCTGCGCATGATGGGCGGCTGGAAGGACGGGACCTGGGCCGGCATGGCGAAGCAGCTGCAGAACGGCGAGCGGGACCGGAAGGGCTATACCACGAGAGCGAAGGCCCTGCTGGACGACTTCACCGAGAGCCGCAAGGAATGGCTGCGCCACGCGGACGGCCAGGGGAAGGACGCGATCTGGTACGAGATCGAGGTCCCGGAGCTTATGGAGCTGCGGATGGGGGACAAGCCCATTTTCGGTGAGACGGTCAAGATCTGCATGACGCCGCTGCAGAAGGTGCAGCTGTATCTCGAAAGCAAGAACTACCAGAACCTTGCCCACATGACCGGCGGGCGGACCTTCGTGAACCGGGAGCTGTATTCTCAGGGGAAGACCTCGGAGGCGCTGGCCCAGGGGACCACGGTGCGCCTCGCGCCGGAGCAGGTGAAGAACCTGGTGAAGGACCTCACGGAGGAAGAAGCGGAGCTCGCCGGGATCCTGGAGCGCTACTACAACGGCATGGCGAAGGAGGAGATCAACCGGGTGTCGAACATCCTGTACGGCTACGACAAGGCCATGATCGACAACTACGCGCCCATCTTCACGGACTCCAACTACAACAAGACCACGGCCGGCCTCTTCGACGTGACGGCCGAGGGCGTCGGCCACATGAAGAGCCGCGAGCAGATCAGCAAGAACCCGAGCTACAACATCGGAGCCCTGGACGCCTTCGAGCGGCACATCGACCAGACGAGCCGCTTCGTCGGTCTTGCGATCCCCATCCGCAACATGGAGACGCTGACAAACTGGTATGGCGACGGCACAACCATGAAGAAGACGATCTCCCAGAAGTGGGGCGGCGAGGCCGTGAAGTACATCGAGGACCTGATGACGGAGCTGCAGAGCCCGACGGCCAAGGAACGCGGCATCCTGGATCAGCTCGGCGACAAGGCGGTGAGCAACTACATCTCCGCCGTGTTCGCCATGAACCCGGGGATCGTCTTCAAGCAGGCGGCGTCCTATCCCGCCGCGGCGGCGGTGCTGGGCTTCCGGAACATCCCCAGGCCCTCGCAGCTCCGCGGGGTGGACGAGGAGCTCATCGCGAAGTACACGCCGGAGCTGGCCTACCGGAAGCTGGGATACGGCACGCCGGAGGCGGCGGAGCTGAAGAACAATCCGAACATCCTGGACCGGAACAAGGCGACGCGCTTCCTGCTTCGCGGCGGCGCGATCACGGCCATGGACGCGGCGACGGTGAAAAGCCTGTGGCCCTGGGCGGAGAACAAGGTCCGCCGGGAGGAGCCGGAGCTCTACGAGCACATGGGCGACCGGGCGGCCATCGACGCGGGGCAGAGCCCGTACTACAAGCGCGTGGCCGAGGTGTTCAACGAGGCCGTGAACGAGACGCAGCCGATGTATGACGTGATGAACCGGGCAAAGATCATGAACACTGGAAACTTGCTCACAAAGACGTTTACCATGTTCAAGACGGTGCCTTTGCAGGAATACAACACCCTGCGCAGATACATCGCCGAGGCGAGGACCGCGGAAGGCGACGGCAAGAAGAAGGCGACCAAGGCCGCGGCCGCGGCTGCGGCGTCCGTGCTGGCGTCGACGCTGATGCTGGAGAGCATCGAGGTGTTGAACGCCCTGGTGAAGAACGGCCTCAAGTACTACCGCGACGATGACGACGAGCTGACGGCGGAGAGCTTCGCCCAGGAGTACGCCCTCCGCATGGCCGGCGACCTGGCGGGGATCATGATCGGCGGGAGCGAGCTATTCGATTGGATCACGCATATCCTCGGAGCCGGCGGGTATTCGACCGACTTCTCCATCATCGGCGCGGATCAGATCAACGAGATGAAGGATGCGCTGGAGGACGCGGCGACGCTCCTGCAGAAGACCGTCGGCGGCGCGTTCAACGTGCACCGGAACGGCGGCGACGTGGGAGCGTATCTGAAGCGCAACCGGGGTGATCTGTTAGGCGGCATCCACGACATCGCAACAGTCGTCGCAAAATACTTCGGCGGACTGCCCGTGGAGAACGTGGAGAAATATCTTGGCGGCATCCTGGCCAGGGCATGGCCGGAGGCAAAGGCGGCGATGGAGGGATACCTGGACACCACGACGAAAACGGACCTGTCCCGCATCCCGGCGAAAGAGCTGCCGGAGCGCATGAGCAGCCTGCTGGCGATTCGAAACATCGAGGCGGCCGGGTGGACGAGCGCGGAGCTTGCCAGACTTTACCTTGCCGGACACAAAGGAGCGGTCCCGGCGGACACGCCGACAAAGCTCGACGAGCGGGAGCTGACGGCCTACGAGATGCAGATATACGACAACGCCTATTCCGATGCCATCGGAAAGAGCCTGGACAAGCTGGTGGAGTCGGATGTCTATATCGAGGCGGACGACAAGGGCCGGGAGCGGATGCTCGGGATGCTGTATGAGTACGCCGGGGAGAAGGCGAAGGCTGCGGTCGATCCGGGACACGAGGTGGAAAGCTGGGTGTCCAAGGCGGATGAAGCGGCGGCGAGCGGGATCGACCTGCCGACGTACATCGACGCGGACCAGGCGAAAAAAGCCGTCAGCGCGGCCAACGACGGCAACAGCAGCATCACCCAGGCGGAAGCGGAAACGGCTCTGCGCGGGATGGACCTCACGAACGAGCAGCGGGCCGTGCTGTGGCAGCTTACGAATACCGGGTGGAAGGCGGAGAACAACCCGTTTGCCGGCGGCGAGAGCAAAGCGCTGGACACCGCCTGGACGGGAGGAACGGCTGCGCCGGCGAACACCGCCCCGGAAGTGACCGCTCCGAGTCCGACGGATCAAACCTATCTGAACAGCCTGTATGATAAGATCGAACCGCTGCCGGGAAGAAGTGAACCGACGAAGACGCAGAAATACCGCGCGATCGTGGACGGCTTTGACAGCGAGGACGAGCAGTTGCAGGCCCTTTGCACGGTGATGTCCGACAGCGAGATGACCAAAATCCGGATCGGGCGGAGTTGGGAAGTCACGCCGGAGATGTACGTCGCAAGCAAGGAGGCGATGTATGCCGCCGACGACAACGGGACCGTGGATCAGATGGAGGCGAAATGGGCCCTGGAGAGCATGGACCTGACGAACGAGCAGCGGGCGGTCCTGTGGCAGCTTGCGAACACGAGCTGGGTCCCGTACCGGAACCCGTTCAACTCCGACATCGGAATTGACGTGTACAAGATGCTGAAGGGAGAGACGGCGATCCCGGAGGCAACGACCCAGGGAACGACGGCGCAAGAACAGAAGCAACCGACATTCGATCTCCCGGCGGCAGGACTGAGAGGATAGAACACGGGCGGCGGAGCTGAGCTCCGCCGCTGTTGTTGTGTGATGAAAACTTGTGGATAAATTACGTTATAGTCCAATAATGTCTGCATGAACCAGTCCGTGTTCAGGCGCATCATCTCCCGCATGCGGCGGTCCACCGGGCCGTCCGTCGGGAGATGTTCCGTGTCCGCGAGGGTCCTGCGGCATTTTTCCAGGACATACTCCGTGGGATCAACGCCCGCGAGCCACTCCGGTCGTAGGAATTCCGCCCGCCAGGCCGTGGACTGGGCCCAGGGAAACCCGGCCTTGGCCCGGAGCGTCTCGTCCCGGTACCACGGGTATCCGCCGAAGATCTCATCCGCACACTCCCCGGAAAGAGCCACCGTGATATGCTGCCGGATCCGCTTGCAGAAGGCCAGCAGCGACGAGTCCACGTCCGCCATCCCGGGCAGATCCCGGGCGTCCACGGCGTCATACAGCGAGTCCGCCAGTTCCTCCATGCCCAGCGTCACGGCGATGTTCTCGCAGCCCAGCCAGTCCCGCAGACCTGGGATGAAGTCCGTGTCGGTGTTGGGCTGGAATTTTCCGGCGGTGAAGTACTTGCGGTTGTCGGTGTAGTCCACGGAAAAGGTGACGAGCTTTTTCCCCCGGCGGCGCATGTAGTCGTTGGCGACGGAGCTGATGATGCCGGAGTCTAGACCGCCGGAGAGAAAGGTCCCGATGGGTACGTCGGACACGAGCTGCCGCTCGATGGCGTCCGTCACGAGAAAGCGCACATGGGCCACGGTGTCCGTCTCGTTTTCCGTGTGGGGTACGGGGGTGAGCTTCCAGTAGCGCTCCAGGCGCAGGCCGTGCTCGTCGAACACCGCCCGATGGGCCGGGGGCAGCTCCCGCAGACCCCGAAACACGCCGCAGCCGGGGGTGCGTCCGGGTCCGGTCAGCAGAAGCTCCAGCACGGAATCCTGGTCCGCCTCCGGCTCCACCCAGGGGTGGGCGAGCAGACCCTTGAGCTCCGAGGCGAAGATCAGCGCACCGTTTTTCACGGTGTAAAACAGGGGCTTTACGCCCATGCGGTCCCGGGCGAGGAAGCACCGCCGCGCCTCCGGCTCCCACAGGGTGAAGGCAAAGATGCCGTTTAGGCGCTCCGCGCAGCGCTCGCCCCACTCGATGTAGGAGTGGAGCAGGACCTCCGTGTCGGAATGCCCGGTGAATTCGTGGCCCCGGGCGGTCAGCGCGCTCCGCAGCTCCGGCGTGTTGTAGAGCTCGCCGTTATAGACGAGGACGAAGCTCCGTCCCTCCGCCTGGGCCATCATGGGCTGGCGTCCGTTCTGGGGGTCGATGACGGCGAGACGGTGGTGGAACAGGGCGGCGTGTTTGTCCCGGTAGGTCCCGCGCTGATCCGGGCCCCGGGGGATCATGGCGTTTCGCATGGAGGCGAGGTCCAGAAGTCGGACGTCCCGCCCCAGATCGATCGTTCCGGCGATGGAACACATGGCAGTCACCTCATAACACAGTATCCCGCAAAAAAACAAAAGGCATACGAGGATGTCGTATGCCTTGGTGCGGGTGGTCCAGTCTATGCGGTTATTCGGTGACGGGTTCGTAGCAGAGGGTCCCTGTGCCCCGCAGGGACAGGCGGTGGGTGCCGTCGTCCACAAGGCACTCGAGATACGGCCGCAGGAAGCGCTCCAGGTTCTCCGCCTTGCGGGTGGTGTCGACGCGGATGTGCATGGCGTCGCGCACGGCCTCGTAGATTTCGTCGCCGCTCA
>CAYNZM010000049.1:0-14089 GCA_964401725.1 uncultured Oscillospiraceae bacterium | reverse complement strand
TGGCCTGCTACGCCTGCTTCATGGCCTGCAAGGACGAGCACTGCGGCTGGGATACGGCCCTGTCCAAATCCCAGCCCGAGCTCGGCCAGTACTGGATGAACATCGTCGAGTGGGAGCGGGGCGACAATCCCCGCCACGTCCGCACGGCGACGGTCCCCGTGCCCTGCGGCCACTGCGACAACCCCGCCTGCGCCGCCGCCGCGAAGGACGGCGCGGTGTATAAGCGTGAGGACGGCATCGTCATTATCGACCCGGAGAAGGCTGTGGGCCAGAAGGCCATCGTCGACGCCTGCCCCCAGGGCTCCATCTTCTGGAACGAAGAGCTCCAGCTTCCCCAAAAATGCACCATGTGCGCGGAGCTGCTGGACGATCCCGACTACTCCGGCTTCGAGCCCCGCTGCGTGGAGGCCTGCCCAAACCAGGCGCTGGTATTCGGCGACCTCGCCGATCCCGAGAGCAATATCTCGAAGCTCATTGCCGCGAACAAAGTCACGCCCTGGAAGGGGCTCACCGGCTCCGTCGTCCATCTGAACATCCCCGGAAAGTTCCTGGCGGGCACCGTGGCCTATCCTAAGGAGCTGGAGGAGGTCTGCATCGGCGCGAAGGTGAAGCTCATCGGCCACGACTGCGGCACCGTCCGGGAGACGGAGACCAACTGGGCCGGCGACTATGAGTTCGACGACCTGCCCGAGGGCAAGAGCTTTACCGTGGAGATCACTTACCCCGGCTTCAAGCCCGCCGTCTACGAGAACGAGCGCACCGACCACGACCACTACGTCGGCATCACCTACCTCGTCCCCGAGGCGTGAACCGTATTTCCCCGGCCCTGTCTTCCCGATGGGGCCGGAAACCTTGTGATTTTTGAAAGAGAAAGGAAGCGAGTCCCATGGAGCTTCGCAACGCCGTCATCGTGGACGCCTGCCGCACCGCCGTCGGCAAGATGGGCGGTGCCTGCCGTCCTCTGTCCGCGCTGGACATGGCCTGCGCCACGATGAAAGGAAACCTTGCCCGCACGGGCATCGACCCCGCGGAGATCGACGAGGTCATCCTCGGCCAGTGCCGCCAGACCTCCGATGAGCCCAATATTGCCCGGGTCGCCGCCCTGAAGGTGGGCATCCCCGAGAAAGCCTCCGCCCACACCGTCATGCGCCAGTGCGCCTCCGGCATGACCGCCGTGCAGAACGGCGCCATGCAGATCATGACGGGCGTCTCCGACGTCGTCCTCGCGGGCGGCACGGAGAGCATGTCGAACGCCGTCTTTTACGTCCGCAACGCCCGCTGGGGCGTCGGCACCGGCACGACGCAGTTTGTGGACGCTCTGACCGAGGGCCAGTTCAAGAGCCAGCCCGAGGAGATCTACGGCTCCTACAACATGGGCGCCACCGCCGAGCGCGTCGCCCGGGAGCTTCACATCACCCGGGAGGAGCAGGACGCCTTCTCCCTGGAGAGCCAGCGCCGTGCCATTGCCGCCATCGACTCCGGCCGCTTCAAGGACGAGATCATCCCCTTGGTCATCCCCCAGGGGAAGAAAAAGGACCCCATCGTCTTCGACACCGACGAGTTCCCCAACCGCACCACGAACGAGGAAAAGATGGCAAAGCTCAAGCCCGTCTTCAGCATCGAGGTCCAGGAGGACGGCAGGATGTACAACTCCAAGGAGCTGACCGGCACCGTCACCGCCGGGTCCTCCTCCGGGCGGAACGACGGCGCCTCCTCCATGCTCCTCATGAGCGAGGATAAAGCCGCTGA
The DNA here is from genome assembly GCA_964401725.1 of uncultured Oscillospiraceae bacterium. Taxonomy (GTDB): domain Bacteria; phylum Bacillota; class Clostridia; order Oscillospirales; family Oscillospiraceae; genus CAJOIG01. The sequence continues at coordinate 12,340 of CAYNZM010000049.1, read as the reverse complement.
ACTGGGTCTCAAGCCCCTGGCAAAGATCATCGGCATGGGCCAGAGCGGCTGCGACCCCCAGCAGATGGGTCTCGGTCCCGTGTACGCCGTGCCCAAGGCCCTCAAAAACGCCGGCCTCACCATCGACGACATCCAGCTCATCGAGCTGAACGAGGCCTTCGCCGCCCAGTCCCTCGGCTGCATCAAGCTCCTGGGCTGGGAGGATAAAATGGACATCATCAACGTCAACGGCGGCGCCATTGCCCTGGGGCATCCCGTGGGCTCCTCCGGCTGCCGCATCCTCGTCACCCTCATCCACGAAATGAAAAAGCGCGGTCTCAAGTACGGTCTTGCCACCCTCTGCATCGCGGGCGGCATGGGCCAGGCCACGGTCATTGAAATGCTATAAAATGCCATAATCGGAAAGGAATGTGATCCCCATGTCCAAGTCCAACAAAATCATCATCCAGTGCTGCATCTGCGGCGCCGGCACGAAAAAAGCCCAGGCCCCCACCGTGCCCTACACCCCCGAGGAGATCGCCCGGGAGGTGGTGGCTGTCGCCAAGGCCGGCGCCTCCGTCGCCCACATCCATGTCCGGGAGGACAAGGAAGTGAACGGCAAGATGGAGATCGGCTACAAGTCCATGAGCCTGCAGAAATTCACCGAGGCCGTGGAGCTCTCCCGCAAGTATTGCGCCGAAGAAGGCCTCGACATCATCATCAACCTCACCACCTCCGGCGGCGAGTACGAGGACTTCAAGCGCCTGCAGCACCTCTCCGCCCTGAAGCCCGAGATGTGCTCCTTTGACCCCAACACCCTCAACTGGTCGAACTCCTACATCTTCGAGAACAGCCCCCGCTTCCTGAACCTGCTGGCTCAGGAGGTCGTGGCGACGGACGTAAAGCCCGAGTTCGAGGTCTTCGATACCGGTCACATCGACTCTGTGATGTATTATGTAAACAAGCACGGCATCCCCAAGCCGCCCCACATCCAGTTCATCATGGGCGTCGGCGGCTCCATGCCCGGCACGGCGGAGAACCTGGCCTTCCTCGTGAACAAGCTGCCCGAGGGAGCCACCTGGTCCGTCTCCGGCATCGGCCGCTGCCATATGCCGATGATGCTGGCGGGACTGGCCCTGGGCTGCGACGGCCTGCGCGTCGGCCTCGAGGACAACGTCATGTTCGGCAAGGATGCCGACGGCAGCAAGATCATCGCGACGAACCTCATGCTCGTGGAGCGCGCGGTAGAGCTTGCCAAGCTCGCCGGACGCGAGATCGCCACGGCGGACGAGGCCCGCGAGATCCTGGGCATCACCCGCCACTGCCTGCGGGACGGCAAAACCGAACCGGTCCATATCACCGCGAAGTAAAAACCAGATAAAACGGATTCTCCGAGCCTGGAGGGCTAAAGCGCTGTGCCATGTCCTCCCGGCCGCGGTCGAATGACCGCCGGGGTGATGCGGGAAACCGCCTTGCCTTCACGTTTGAAAAGGAGAGCGCATTCCATGTCCGACCATGGGACGGCTCTGCTTTTTGAGCCGTCTCATTTTGTTTGACAGGAGCGACATCATGGAGCAGAATATCGATTATAAGGAGGCCCGGGAACGGCTGCTGGTCCGTTCGGCGGCGTTGGAGGCCGTGGCCCTGCCGCTGGAGCAGGCGGCGGGCCGGGTCCTGGCCCAGGCTGTGATTGCGGCCCGAGACGTGCCTCCCTTCGACCGCTCGCCCTTCGACGGCTATGCCTTCCGGGCGGCGGACACTATCGGCGCGGACCGGGACCACCCGGCGGCGCTCCGGGTCCTGGAGGAGATTCCAGCCGGGTCCATGTGGACGCGGGAGATCACTCCCGGCACCGCGGCGAAGATCCTCACCGGCGCACCCATCCCGCCGGGCGCGGACGCCGTGGTGAAGTACGAGGACACGAACTTCGATGAAATCTCCGTCTCGATCTTCTCGGCCTTTGCCTCCGGGGAGAACGTGGTCCCCCAGGGGGAGGATGTCCGGGCGGGGGAGGCCCTGGCGGTCCCCGGCACGGTCATCGACCCGGCGCTGCTGGGGACCCTGGCCGCCCAGGGGATCACGGAGCCCCTCGTCTACCGCGTGCCCCGGGTGGGCCTCATCACCACGGGCAGCGAGCTTGCCGAACCCGGCGAGGCACTCTCCGGCGGGAAGATCGTGAACACGAACCGCTATGTTCTGGCTGCTGCCCTGGGCCGCACCGGCGCGGAGGCGGTGTTTTTCGGCGCGCCGAAGGACGACCCGGACACCATCGCGGCGCTGCTCCGGAAGGCCCTGGATGCCTGCGACATGGTCATCTCCACCGGCGGTGTCTCCGTCGGGGACTACGACTATACCCCGGACGCCATGGAGCGGGCGGGGGTGGAGGTCCTCATCCGCACCGTGGCCCTGAAGCCCGGCGGTGCGTGCGCTTACGGCGTGAAGGACGGAAAGCTCGTTTGCGGGCTGTCCGGCAATCCCGCCTCCGCCATGACGAATTTCTACGCCGTGGTGCTGCCGGCCCTGCGGAAGCTCGCGGGCCGGCGGGAGCCGCGCCTGACGGAGCTTCCCGTGACGCTGGCGGAGGGCTTCGGCAAGCGCAGTCCCAAGACCCGGCTCATCCGGGGAACGCTGGATATTTCCGACGGCACGGCCCGGATGCACGTCTCCCACGCCCAGGGAAACGGCGTGCTGCACAGCCTTGTCGGCTGCGACCTGCTGGCGGAGATCCCCGCCGGATCGGGAAAGCTCCCTGCCGGCACGCGCCTGACCGCCTATCGCATCCCGTAAGGAGGAGGGAAATCCATGAAAAAGATCAAAACCGAAGACGCCGTGGGTATGACCCTCTGCCACGACATCACCGAGGTCCGGGACGGCTTCAAGGGCCGTGCCTTCCAGCGGGGACATATCGTTACGCCGGAGGATATTCCGCATCTGCTGGACCTGGGCAAGAAGCATCTTTTCATCTGGGAGGAGAACGCCGGGGAGATCCACGAGGAGGACGCCGCCCTGCGTCTGGCGGCCCTGGCCCCCATGGATAACGCCGTATACACCGGTCCCAGCGAGGGGAAAATGACCCTGACCGCCATGGAAAACGGTCTGTTCCGGGTGAACAAGCCCCTCCTGAACGCTGTGAACGCCATCGGGGACATCACCATCGTCACCCTGCCGGACCACTACCCCGTCAAAAAGGGTATGAAGCTCGCCGGGGAGCGGATCATCCCCCTGGTGTGCGATGTGGCGCAGATTGAGAAGGCTGAGGCCATGGTCCGGGGGGCGGACCGACCCCTCATGGAGCTTCTGCCCTACCGGAAGGACATTCCCGCGGGCATCGTCGTCACGGGCAGCGAGGTCTATTCCGGGCGCGTCCGGGACAAGTTCGAGCCGGTGGTCCGGGAGAAGGTGGCTCCCTTCGGGGCGAACGTCCTCGGCTGCATCTTCTGCGACGATTACCTCGATATGCTGGACGCCGCCATTGAAAAATGGCGTGAGCGCGGCGCGAAGATCATCGTCATGACCGGCGGCATGAGCGTGGACCCGGATGACCTCACCGTCACCGCCATTCGGCGCAGCGGCGCGGAGATCATCACCCAGGGCGTACCCGCCCAACCGGGGAACATGTTCACCGTGGCGTATCTCGGCGACATCACGATCCTGGGCGTTCCCGGCGCCGCCATCCATTCCAAGACCACCATGCTGGACGTGGTCCTGCCCCAGGTGTTCGCGGGTCAGCGATTTACCTACGAGGAGCTGCGGAGCATGGGCGCGGGAGGACTGTGCCAAAATTGCGCGGAGTGCCATTATCCCAATTGCACCTTCGGGTTATATTGAGAGGCGCGAGGCACGACGAAGATCACCCTTGGTAAGGCAAAAACATGAAAGATCAATTTGATCGCGAAATCACCTATCTGCGCATATCCATCACGGACCTGTGCAACCTGCGCTGCCGGTACTGCATGCCCGACGGCGTGTGCCGGAAGCGGCACGAGGATATCCTGTCCTTCGAGGAGATCGAGGAGATTGCCTCCGCCGCGGCAAGGCTGGGAGTGCGGAAGCTCCGGGTCACGGGCGGCGAGCCGCTGGTCCGCCGGGGCTGCGTGGACCTCTGCCGGATGCTGGCGGCCATCGACGGCATCGAAGAGCTGGACCTCACCACGAACGGCACGCTGCTGCCCCGGTACGCCAAGGACCTCAAAGCTGCCGGCGTCACCCGAGTGAACGTCAGCGTGGACAGCCTGGACCCGGAAAAATACGCCGCCATCACCGGCGGGGGTGTGCTGCAGGAGGCGCTGGAGGGCATTCGTGCCGCGCAGGAGGCGGGTCTTGCGCCGCTGAAGCTGAACGTGGTCCTCATCGGCGGCTTCAACGACGACGAGATCCCCGCCTTCGTGGAACTGACCCGGCAGATGCCCATCGAGCTTCGCTTCATCGAGCTCATGCCTATGGGCGGGCATTTCGGACCGGAGGCGTATCTCCCCGGAGACGCGGTCCTCCAGCGGGTGCCGGCGCTATCGCCCCTGCCGGATACCGGCGGCGTGGCGCGGCTGTACCGTCTGCCGGAGGGCCTGGGCCGGGTGGGGCTCATCTCCCCGCTGAGCCGGCATTTCTGCGCCTCCTGCAACCGTCTGCGGCTGACGAGCGAGGGTCACCTGAAGCCCTGCCTGCACTCCGCGCAGGAGATCAACGTCCGCGGTCTGCACGGGGAGGAGCTTATGGAGACGCTGCGAAACGCCATCCACGCGAAGCCCCGGATGCACGGCGTTCTGGACGCGGAGCATCGCAGCGAAGCGGGACGGACGATGAACACCATCGGAGGATAATTCATGGCAACGACGAACGATTTTACCCACTTCGACGAGGGCGGAAACGCCCGCATGGTGGACGTGGGCCGCAAAACCGACACCCGCCGCACCGCCACGGCGGCGGGCCGGGTGCTGGTGAACCGGCACACCTTCGACCTCATCCGCACCGGCGGCGTCAAGAAGGGCGATGTGCTCACCGTGGCCCAGGTGGCGGGCATCATGGCGGCGAAAAAAACGCCGGAGCTTATTCCCATGTGCCATCCCGTGGCGCTGACGGGGGTGGACATGGAGCTGACGTTAAACGAGGAGATGCTGGCGGTGGACATCACCGCCACCGCCTCCTGCGTGGGTCCCACGGGGGTGGAGATGGAGGCCCTGACCGCCGTTTCCGCCGCGGCCCTGACGGTGTACGATATGTGCAAGGCCGTCCAGCGGGACATGGTCATCGACGACATCCGGCTGCTCCGCAAATCCGGCGGTGTGTCGGGGGATTTTATCCGGGAGGAATGATTATGGATTACACAGCGGCGGTCATCACCGTCAGCGATAAAGGCTCCCAGGGCCTGCGGGAGGATACCTCCGGTCCGGCGCTGGTGAAGATGCTGGAGGAAAACGGCTATACGGTCCTGCATACGGCCATCGTGCCGGATGAGATCGAGGACATCCGCCGGGAGCTTCTTTCCTGCGCGGACGAGAGGGACCTCTGGCTCGTCCTCACCACCGGCGGCACGGGCTTTTCCGGGCGGGACATCACCCCGGAGGCCACGGAGAGCATTCTCGAAAAGCGGACCCCGGGCATCCCGGAGGCCATGCGGGCCGAGAGCATGCGCATCACCCCCATGGGCTGCCTCAGCCGGGAAACCGCGGGCATCCGGGGCCGGACCCTCATCGTGAACCTTCCCGGCAGCAAAAAAGCCTCCACGGAGAACTTCGCCGCGGTGGTAAAGCCCATCCGCCACGGGCTGGAGATCCTGCGGGGCGTCGCCCACGACTGCGCGGACCTGCACCACCATCATCACGGGGAGGGGCATCACCATGGCTGAGGTACTGGCGGTCTGCGTCAGCGAGGTCCGGGGCATCCAGAAGCACCCCGTGGAGTCCGCGGAGCTTCGGGTCGATCACGGCATCGTGGGGGATGCCCACGCGGGAAACTGGCATCGGCAGGTGTCCCTGCTGGGAGTGGAGAGCGTGGATAAGCTCCAGGAAAAGCTGGAGTCCATTCGTCTGAAGCCCGGGGATTTCGCGGAGAACATCCTCGTCGCCGGCATCACGGTGTATACCCTGCCCGTGGGGACCCGGCTTCGCATCGGCACGGCCCTGTGCGAGGTCACCCAGATCGGAAAGGAATGCCACCAGGACTGCGCCATCCGCAGGGCTGCGGGGGACTGCGTCATGCCCCGGGAGGGGGTTTTCGTGAAAGTCCTGGAAAACGGCACGGTCAGACCCGGCGACGGGGTGGCGGTGGTGAACGCATAAGATTGATGCCTCGGACACAGTACGGCGTTGGAAGCATAGCAACAGCATCACATTGTTTTCAAGCGAGTTCTGGACGCTGGAAAGCGTCGCAAAGCTCGTTTTTGCCGGAAGACCCTGATCGCCGCAAAAGGAAAACGGTTCCCTGTTCATACCTATGGCGTGAACAGGGAACCGTTTTTTCTAAGGAGTGAGGTCGATTTTACTTTGCCTTGCGCCGGAGGACGAGGATGCCGATGAGCATCCCCAGCGCCACCAGGGAGAAGGCGATCATGGCGACGAAGGTGGTGGTGTACGCCCCGCCGGAGGCATCCTGCAATACGCCCGAGACGTAGGGTCCGATGATGGAGGACGGGATGCCCGAGAGGGTGACGACGCTGAAGTTGGAGGCGTAGTTCCGGCTGCCGAACTGCTCCCGCACGACGACGGCGTTCATGCTCATGGCGCAGCCGTAGGTGATGCCGGTGGAGACGAGGCCGAGGACCATGAGGACGGTGCTTCCCGTGAACGTCGCGATCAGGAGAAACGCTCCGGAGAGGATCGCCGCGCCGTTCGACAGGAGCATGGAGGCCGAGGAGCCGAACTTATCGCAGAAGGCGCCGATGAAGGTGCGGCTCAGGCCGTTGAACACGGACACGATCATGCCCACGATGGCCGCCGCGCCGAAGAGCATGGCGATGGCGGCGGAGGAGTTGATGACCATGAGTCCGCCGGAGGTCATGAACACCACCCACAGGAAAAACAGCCAGAACACCGGGGCTTTTAGCATCTCGCCGGTGGTGAGGTCCTTCCCGCCGGACACCGCGGCGGACGAAGCCGTTTTTTCCGCCGGGGTCAGCAGCGGCGCACCGAAAAAGGAGGTCAGCGCCACAAGAGCCGCGCCGCCGAAAAACGCGGGATAAAAGCCGATGCCCTCCGCGAGCTTCATGACGATCGCGCCCATGATAAGGCTGCCGAGGCCGAAGCCTGTCAGCAGCGCCCCGGAGACAAGTCCGCCGGTCTTGGGGAAGTGGGACACAACGGCGCTGATGTCCGCGTTATAGACCATGCCGACGCCGAGGCCGCAGAGGCCGCCGTAGCTCAGGTACAGCACGATGAGAGCCATCTTTGCGCCGAGGCCGGCGATGGCGAGAAACAGAAGTCCCCCCGCCAAAATCAGCGCCGCGCCGATCCGGGCGACGTTCTTCTGGCCCAGCCGCGCCGTCAGCCGTCCGCCCAGCAGGCCGCCGAGACAGAAGGTGATGATGAATACGGAAAGGTTCAGAGACGCGGCGGAGGCGGTCCACTCCGGGAACTGCGCCTGCAGCTCCACCCGGAACAGGCTCCAGGCGTAGAACACGCCGGAAAACAGCATGATGCAGAAGCCCAGAACGAACCGCGCGAGGTTTTTGTTCTTTTCGTTCAAGGGAAATCCCTCCCGACTATCGTTTACCCGTATATCATAGCACAGTTTTTCCCATAAGAAAAGAGACGCCGTAAAGCGTCTCTTTGGATTTTTTGGGTTTGTCAGGCGGGCTGCTCGCTCTTGGAGCTGAGCTTCTTGACGATGAGAAGGCAGCCGACGGTGAGCACGATGCCGATGAGCAGGCTCACGGCGGCGCTGCGGACGAGACCCGCGACGATGTAGGTGACAAAGCTCAGCCCCGCGACGGTCAGCGCGTAGGGAAGCTGGGTGGAGACGTGCTGGATGTGGTCGCACTGCGCGCCGGCCGAGGCCATGATGGTGGTGTCGGAGATGGGGGAGCAGTGGTCGCCGCAGACCGCGCCCGCCATGCAGGCGGAGATGGAGATGATCATGAGGGAGTTCGACATATCCGCGCCGAAGACGTTCACGACGATGGGGATGAGGATGCCGAAGGTGCCCCAGCTCGTGCCGGTGGCGAAGGAGAGGAACACCGCGACGAGGAAGATGATGGCGGGCAGCATGGACATCAGGCCGCCGGCGGCGCCCTCCACGAGACCGGCGACGTACTCGGCCGCGCCCAGGGAGTCGGTCATGGCCTTCAGGGTCCAGGCGAAGGTCAGGATCAGGATGGCCGGGACCATGCTCTTGAAGCCTTCGGGAATGGCGTTCATGCACTCCTTGAAGCTAAGCACACGGGTGGCGAGGTAGAAGATGATGGTCAGGATCATCGCCACGGCGGAGCCGTACACCAGGCCCACGGAGGCGTCGGAATCGGCGAAGGCGTCGCGGAAGCTTGCTCCGTCGAAGAAGCCGCCGGTGTAGATCATGCCGATGACGCAGCAGAGGATCAGCAGAACGATGGGGAGAACCAGGTGGATGACCTTGCCCTTGGAGCTGACGGGGGGATTGGGCTGGTCCTCGGCGCCGGTGATGGAGGCGTCGCGGTTGTGCTCCTCGAGACGCTCGGTCATCTCCGCGAGCTTCATGGGGCCGTAATCGAACTTGCCGATGGTGAGGGTGAACATCATGACCACAGTCAGGATGGCGTAGAAGTTGTAGGGGATGGCCTTGATGAAGAGGTCGAGGCCGTTCACGCCGTCCACGAAGCCCGTGACGGCGGCCGCCCAGGAGGAGATCGGCGCGATGATGCAGACGGGAGCGGCGGTGGCGTCGATGAGGTAGGCGAGCTTCGCCCGGGAGACGCCGTGCCGGTCGGTCAGGGGCTGCATGACGGAGCCGACGGTCAGGCAGTTGAAGTAGTCGTCGATGAAGATGAGAACGCCGAGGACGATGGTGGCGAGCTGGGCACCGACCTTGGTCTTCACGTGCTCGACGGACCAGCGTCCGAAGGCCGCGGAGCCGCCGGCGCGGTTCATGAGCATGACCATGCCGCCGAGGATGACGAGGAAAATGAGGATGCCCACGTTCCAGGAATCCGCCAGGGAACCGACCATGCCGTCCACGAAGACATGCTCGATGGTGCCGACGATGTTGAAGCCGGAATACAGCAGACCGCCGGCGAGGATGCCGATGAACAGGGAGGAATAGACCTCCTTCGTGATGAGGGCCAGCGCGATCGCGATGATCGGCGGCAGCAGGGACCAGAAGGTTGCGTACATTGGGGGACCTCCGTAAAAAAAGAATGACGAAAAATGGACCGCCTTGTCAAGCGGTCCATGGAAAATACGGATGTGGTCACCCGAACGGTCCTTGATAGCGCTCCACAATGGCTTGTGACAGTCCGGCGGGTGTTACCCGACGGCCCAGCGTCGCGGAGCAGGCAAGCTCCGGTCGGCTTCGGCGGCGGTCCCTTTCCCGCGCGGCGGCTTGCCTGCCTTGCCGGAGCGGTACTCATGAACGCCGCGCCTCTATCGCAGCGATTCACTTTTCGTCAGCATAGTAGCACAGTAAAACGCTGATGTCAACCGTTATTTCTTTTTTTTACAAGTTTTTTTCATAACACACTCTCCGGCGCTACAAGAGATACCGCACCGCCCACAGCAGCGCCGTCCCCGGCGGTCCCAGCAGGAACGCCGTCGGCAGGGTCAAAATGTTCAGCCCGATGCCCGCGCCGAAGGCCCCGCCCAGGGTGTTTCCGCACAGGAGCGAGACGATCCCCGCGACGCCGTGCAGCATGGCCCGCAGCGCCGGATGCCGCGCGTGGGGCAGGATCATATACAGCTCGTACAAAAGCATCAGCCCCGTCAGCACAAACAGCGCCTGCAAAAGATATGTCGGCAGAACGACCGCCTCCTTCCAGAAATTGCCGCTTGTGCGCGGCATGTCCCTGGGATATACTATGGCCAGAGAGATATATGTATGCCATGGACCTTCGGGCGGAGCGGATGCTCCGCTCCTTTTTGCTGTTCGGACGGGTCCGCCTTGCATTTTTCCGGAAATATGCTATACTACATAAAATAGGAATATTATGTCCACCAAACCGTGGACTGTGAACAGGAGACCCGCATGGCAAAGGCAAAAAGGGAAAGCTACGGCAACGACGACATCAAAGCCCTGAAGGGCGCGGACCGCGTCCGCAGGCGTCCGGGCGTCATCTTCGGCTCCGACGGTCTGGAGGGCTGCGAGCACTCGGTATTCGAGATACTCTCCAACTCCATAGACGAGGCCCGGGCGGGCTTCGGCAGGCTCATCACCGTCACCCGGTATGAGGACTTCTCCGTGGAGGTGGAGGATTTCGGCCGGGGCTGTCCCGTGGACTGGAACAGCGCCGAGGGCAAGTACAACTGGGAACTCGTCTACTGCGAGCTGTACGCCGGCGGCAAATACAACAACGACGAGAGCGAGAGCTACGAGTACTCCCTCGGCCTCAACGGCCTCGGCGCCTGCGCGACGCAGTATTCGTCCGAGTACATGACCGTCACCGTCTGGCGGGACGACGCCCGCTATGACCTGCGCTTCGAGCGGGGCGAGATCGTCGGATCGCTCCAAAAGTCCCCCATGGACCGGAAAAAGACCGGCACGACCCACCGCTGGAAACCGGACCTGGAGGTCTTCACGGACATCGACATCCCGGAGGAATGGTACCGCCAGACCCTGCGGCGGCAGGCGGTGGTGAATGCGGGGGTGACCTTCCGGCTGCGCATCCAGCACGGGAGCAAGTTCGAGACGACGGATTACCTCTACGAAAACGGCATCCTGGACTATGTGGGCGAGCTGGCGGGGGAGGAACCCCTCACCGCGCCGTATTTCATCGAGGCGGAGCGCCGGGGCCGGGACCGGGCGGATAAGCCGGAATATAAGGTGAAGCTCTCCGCGGCCTTCTGCTTCTCGAATAAGGTCAGCCTTACGGAGTACTACCACAACTCCTCTTGGCTCGAGCACGGCGGCTCGCCGGACCGGGCCGCGCGAAACGGCATCACCTACGCCGTGGACGCCTACATCAAAAAGCTCGGAAAATATCAGAAAAGCGAGTCGAAGATCACCTGGCAGGACGTGCAGGACTGCCTGGTCCTCGTGACGAACTGCTTCTCCACCCAGACCTCCTACGAGAACCAGACGAAAAAGGCCATCACGAACAAATTTGTCCAGGACGCCATGGCGGATTTCTTCAAGCAGAAGCTGGAGATCTGGTGCATCGAGCACAAGGCCGAGGCCGACCGCATGGCGGAGCAGTGCCTCATCAACAAGCGCTCCCGGGAGCAGGCCGAGCGTACCCGCCTGAACATCAAAAAGAAGCTCACCGGCACCATGGACATCACATCCCGCGTGGAGAAGTTCGTGGACTGCCGCAGCCGCGACCCGGAAAAGCGCGAGATCTACATCGTGGAGGGCGATTCTGCCCTCGGCTCCTGCAAAATGGGCCGGGACGCGGAGTTCCAGGGCATCATGCCCGTCCGGGGAAAGATACTCAACTGCCTCAAGGCGGATTATACCCGCATCTTCAAAAGCGACATCATCACGGACCTTCTGAAGGTCCTGGGCTGCGGCGTGGAGGTAGAAAAACGCGGCAAGGAGCTAAACTCCTTCGATCTGGCAAATCTCCGCTGGTCGAAGGTCGTCATCTGCACCGACGCGGACGTGGACGGCTTCCAGATACGTACCCTGATCCTCACGATGCTCTGGCGGCTGACCCCCACCCTCATCCGGGAGGGCTACGTCTACATCGCGGAGTCGCCGCTGTACGAGATCACCTGCAAAAACAAGACCTGGTACGCCTACTCCGACGCGGAGAAGAACCAGATCGTGGAGGACCTCGCCGGACAAAAATTCGCCGTGAACCGCTCGAAGGGCCTCGGCGAGAACTCCGCCGAGATGATGTGGCTCACCACCATGAATCCGGAGACGAGACGCCTCATCCGGGTCCAGCCGGAGGACGCCGAGCGCACGGCGTACTATTTCGATCTGCTCCTGGGGGACGACCTGGCAGGACGCAAGACGCACATCGCCGAGGACGGGTACAAGTACCTGGACATGGCCGATATTTCTTGAGCCGCACGGACGGCGCGATCAACGAACCTTTTCGCGCCCGGCCACCGGGCCCGGATATAACAGGAGGATTTTATGGCGAAAAAACCGCCGAAGGAACAGCCGATCCAGCGCGGCATAGACCCCAACGTGATGGGTCTGCGGGGCGAGGTCATCGACCAGCCCATCACCGAGACGCTGGAGATGAACTACATGCCCTATGCCATGAGCGTCATCGTCTCCCGCGCCATCCCGGAGA
>CAYNZM010000048.1:0-14632 GCA_964401725.1 uncultured Oscillospiraceae bacterium | reverse complement strand
AGGACCACCCCGACATCATGCAGTATATGGACGAGATCCTCTACAAGCTGCAGAAAAAGGTCGTCAAGAAGTGGCTCCTCGCCGGCAAGCGTGTGGACGGACGTGCCATGAATGAGATTCGTCCTCTCGCCTCCGAGATCGATGTGGTCCCCGGCGTCCACGGCTCCGGCCTGTTCACCCGCGGCCAGACCCAGGTCCTCTCCATCGCCACGCTGAACACCCTCTCCGCCGCCCAGAAGCTCGACACCATCTGGGAGGAGACCGAGAAGCGCTTCATGCACCACTACAACATGCCGAGCTACTCCACCGGCGAGGCCCGCGCGAGCCGCTCCACCTCCCGCCGCGAGCAGGGCCACGGCGCTCTTGTGGAGAAGGCCCTCGAGGCCGTCATCCCGCCCGTGGAGGAGTTCCCCTACGCCATCCGCGTGGTCAGCGAGGTCCTGAGCTCCAACGGCTCCACCTCCCAGGGCTCCATCTGCGGCACCACCCTCGCCCTCATGGCCGCCGGCGTGCCCATCAAGGCCCCGGTGGCGGGCATCTCCTGCGGCCTCATCCAGGACGGCGATGACTTCACCACCTTCATCGACATCCAAGGCGTGGAGGACTTCCACGGCGAGATGGACTTTAAGGTCGCCGGCACGAAGAAGGGTATCACCGCCATCCAGATGGACCTCAAGAACGACGGCCTGAAGCACGAGATCGTGAAGAACGCCTTCGAGATCACCCATGAGGCCCGTCTCCAGATCCTGGACGAGATCATGCTGCCCGTCATCAGCGAGCCCCGGCACGAGCTGGCGGCCTCCGCGCCCAAGATGATCATCATGAAGATCGACCCGGACAAGATCCGCGAGGTCATCGGCTCCGGCGGCAAGGTCATCCAGAAGATCACCGCCGACACCGGCTGCAAGATCGACATCGAGGACGACGGCTCCGTGTATATCGCCTCCCAGGACATCGAGGCCTGCCGCGCCGCGAAGCAGACCATCGACAACATCGTGTTCATCCCCGAGGTCGGCGCGCTGTACTGGGGCCAGGTGGTCCGCGTCATCCCCATCGGCGCCTTTGTCGAGCTCGTGCCCGGCAAGGACGGCATGGTCCACATCAAGGACCTGGAGTACAAGCGCACCGAGAAGGTGGAGGACGTGCTGAATGTCGGCGACTGGACCTGGGTCAAGGTCTCCGAGATCGACGACCGAGGCCGCGTGAACCTCTCCCGCAAGGAGGCCATCAAGGAGCGCCAGCAGGCGGGTCTTCCCATCGACCGCAAGGACTGAGTTACTTTTTCTTGAAAGAAAAAAAGTAACCGAAAAGAACTTTATACGCGCATGAAACAGGTCGGTTTCCAACGCTTTTGCGCCCGATAACGCAAGCTGGGATAAGTATTTGTGCGCAGAAAGAAAAAAACGCCGGACGGGTGAAAACCCGTCCGGCTCTTTTCGTATGTGCGGTTATCCCTGAATATTCGGATTGGAATAGGGGCCCGCGCCGGGGATGTCGATGGAGGCGTGGATGGTTTTGCCGTATTCGGCGATCTCTGTGAGGATCGGATCGCTATCCTCGTTCGCCTCCTGGCGGATGTACTCGGCAAAGATCGGGTCCTCGAACTCGTTCAGGTCCCGCTCCTCCACGGCCTCGCCGTCGATGCTGACGTCCAGGCACTCATAGATGCCGTAGGTCGGGTACGCGCAGTCGTGGATGTCGTTGTCCGCAAACACCGCGTCTATGCACCGATTGAGCTGCACCGCGCCGTAAGAGCACTCGTATATCTCGTTTTCCTCCACGGTAATATCCCGGCTGTTTATTGCTTTTACGCCGTAGGTGCCGCAGCCGAAGAGACCGCAGCCCCGTACGTCAACGCCCTCGCATCCAATGAAGTCCAGCACCGCGCCGGAGCAGGAGCCCGCGCCGAGGGTGTGGCCCGCGGTGATACCGTGGACAGAGACGTTATGGCAGCTGTCGAACCGGATCACATCCACGTAGCGCGGCAGAGCTTCCATGCGCGTCGTGTCCTTATCGGCGCCGATGATGGAGAAGTTCTTCACGCCGGAGATCACGAGGCCGGGGCCGTCGAACATATCGACCCAGTAATAGTACTGGCTGCCATAGGCGCCATAATTGGCCGCTTCGGAGAGGTCGTACAGGCCCTCGTCGAGATAGACGGTCGTGTCCGGGGCAATGGCGGCGAGGAATTCGTCCACGGTGGAGACGCGGACCTCCCATGTGCCGTCGGCGTTCTGCGTTCGGTCGAGCTCGGGGATATCCATCTCGGCAAAGCCCGTGAAATTGATATGCTCCTGCTTCATGGCGGCGAGGTCGTCATTGGACAGGGCATTTCCGTCCAGGTCCGCGGCGGGAGAGGTATCGCTGACGGCATAGATGGGGAAATCATCCCGGAACTCGCAGCCCGCCACGGTGATCGGGTCGCCCGTGACGCTCAGGATCGTGCCGGAATCCCAGGACATCTCCGTATCGACCGTGTTGTTCTCGAACAGCGTGCCGAGCAGGTAGACCTCCTGCGAGTAATCGGCATGCACGAGCTCCATGGCATAGTTTCCGTACACATGGCCGTCGGTGATCGCCACGCCGTAGCAGCTTTCGATATTGAACAACCGGTAGGCGGAGTTCATGCCGTCGCCGTAGCGGTTATAGCAGTCGCGGAAATCGCAGCCGACGAGCAGCACGTTTTGGCAGGAGGTAAGCCATACGGCGCCGTTGGAGCACTCGTAGATGTCGGAATCGCGTACCACGATATTCCGGCAGTTTTCCGCCTCGATGCCCAGCACGCCGCAGCCGTAAAGGGCGCAGCCTTCGACGGAGACGCAGTCGGCAGCCATCAGGTGGACGACGCCGCCCGCACACTGGCCCTGCTCCACGGTGTGCCCGGCGGTGAAGCCGGTGAGGGTGACGGCCCAGCAGTCCGAGAACGCCAGCACGTCCGCGTAGCGGGGCACGGCGCTGATGACGGTCGCCGTCACATCCTCGGAATCGGCGATGATGGAGAGGTCCTCCACGTTTTCGATGACGAGCTCATAGCCGTCGACGACCTCCTCCCAGCGATAATACTCGCTGTCCGTATCCTTTCCGTAATCCGACGCCGTGCTGAGGTCATAGGTGCCCGGCGCAAGATGGATGATCGTGTCCGGCGCGATGGCGGACAAGAACTCGTCCACCCCGGCGATGGTGACTGAAACGGGCTCCACGGCGAGCTCATCGAACGCCTCCGGCGTGGGTTCCGGACTGCCCGCCGAAGCAGCGACGGACCGCGAGGGCGCGGCGGCGAGGGCGATGGTACACGTCAGCAGCAGCGCCGCGATGGTCAGGGCTGCAATGGTCCTGGGTTTGTATTTGAATTTCATGATCTGTTCCAGCCTTTCTTTCAGGGCGCGCTTCTCCGTGGCAAAGGTGGTGGCCACCACGCCGGCGGGCAGCGCGCGGTTGGAGGCGAGATCGAGAAGGGTCTCGCCATAGCTTCGTCGTTCGGAGGGCTCCATCCGCGCAAGAACCGTTTCGTCGCAGCTCAGCTCACAGACCCGATCCAGCTCCCGCCGAAACAGCGGCATGAGCGGATTGAACCAGTGCAGCGAGGCGGTCAAAACGAAGAACCATTTGACGTAAAGATCGCCGCGGCGGTAATGCGTCAGCTCATGGCGCAGGACGTTTCGGGCGGCTTCCTCCGGGAATTCGCCTTGTGGAAGCACGATCAGGGGACGGCGCAGCCCCAGCAGCATCGGGGTCTTCACATACGCACTGGCAAAAAGCTTTGGGTCGCTGCGTCCATTCAGCGCCTTGTAGACCTGGGCCGTCCGCCCGTCCGTCGTATGCAGCGTCCGCATCAGAACGCGGCGAAAACGAACATATCCTACCGTGTACCGCGTGAAGCAGAGTAGAGTGCCGATCAGCCATACCGCCAGCCAAAGCTCAGGGCTTTTCAAAAGGGAAAACGGCTGTATGCGCGGCTGTGTCGGCTCTGTCGTCTCGGCTTCGCTGACTGTCTCGATATGCGCCGCAGCTTCGACTCCAGAGGTATCCGTTTCCTCATCCTTTGTCCCGGAAGCATAATACTCTTCGTACTCGTTATAGCGGTAGCTGCGCTTTTCCGATGTCTCCGCCTGCATAAGCAGCGCAGAGAGCGTGGTTTCCGCCGATGCCTGCGCTCCCGGGATCAGTCCCGGCAGCGGCAGCACCAGCCGAAGCAGCACGGGAAGCCACGCATAGTACCACAGCGTGCTGGGAAGCCGTTTGCCGCTGACGCGCCTTGCCAGCGTCAGCAGAAGCCCCAAAACGGAGCCCGACGCGCTCAGAAGCAGCAGCGTTTTCAAAAACTCGGTCATTTCGCATCCTCCCGGAACATCGTCCTCAGCTCCTCCACGTCCGCCGCGGTGAGCTCGTCCGAGTGAACGAGCGCCGCCACCAGATCCTTCGCGCTTCCGCGATAGAGCTTGCGGATGAGGTCGCCGGTGGCCCAGTCGTTGTACTCCTTTTCGGATATGAGCGCGCGATAATAGAATACGCTGCGCTTTTCCTGCGCCACAGCGCCCTTGTTGCATAGGCGCTGTACCAGGGTCTTTGTCGTGGTCGCTTCCCAGCCGCGCCGCGCCTGCAGCGTCCGGCGTATGTCTGCGATGGGCAGCGCGTCCGCCGCCTCCCACAGAACGTGCATGACCTCCAGCTCGGAGTCGGTGATCTTTTCGGCAAATTCCTGCATGGATGGTATCCTCCTTGGACAGACTACGCGTGTCGTCTGAACATACTATAGCGCAAGAGACTACGTTTGTCAACTGTATTTTGCAAAAAATTCTCCGGCGGTCACCGGAGAATTTGAAAGGATCAGTTTTTCAGGCTGTGGAGCGGCGCGGGGATGTGCCCGCCGCGGGCGATGAATTCCGCCGCGCTCTCCGGATGGAGGGGCATCACCGGCGCGGAGCCGAGAAGCCCGCCGAAATCCACCGTGTCCCCCACCTTTCCCGTGGGAATGAGGCGGACGGCGGTGGTCTTGTTGTTCACCATGCCGATGGCGGCCTCGTCCGCGATGATGGCGGCGATGGTCTCCGCCGGGGTGTCGCCGGGGACGGCGATCATGTCGAGGCCCACGGAGCAGACGCAGGTCATGGCCTCCAGCTTGTCCACGGTGAGGACGCCGGACTTCGCCGCGGCGATCATGCCCTCGTCCTCGCTGACGGGGATGAAGGCCCCGGATAGACCCCCCACCCGTCCGGAGGCCATGAGTCCGCCTTTTTTCACGGCGTCGTTTAAGAGAGCCAGGGCGGCGGTGGTGCCATGGGTGCCGCATACGGCAAGGCCCATCTCCTCCAGGATGCGGGCCACGCTGTCCCCCACGGCGGGGGTCGGGGCCAGGGAGAGGTCCACCACGCCGAAGGGCGCACCCAGCCGGTCGGAGGCGGTTTTTGCCACGAGCTGGCCCATGCGGGTGATGCGGAAGGCGGTCTTTTTGATGATCTCCGCCAGCTCGTCGAAGGAGGCTCCCTTCGCGCTTTGCAGGGCGTGGTACACGACGCCGGGGCCGGATACGCCCACGTTCACGGCGCATTCCGGCTCCCCGGGACCGCAGAAGGCCCCGGCCATGAAGGGGTTGTCCTCCACCGCGTTGCAGAAAACGACGAGCTTCGCGCAGCCGATGGCGCCGCGGTCCGACGTTGCCTCCGCCGTGCGTTTCACGATGCGGCCCATGGCGGCGACGGCGTCCATATTGATGCCCGTCTTGGTGGAGGCGGCGTTCACGCTGGCGCAGACAAGCTCCGTTTCCGCCAAGGCCCGGGGGATGCTCTCCATAAGCCGGGCGTCCCCCAGGGTGAAGCCCTTCTGCACCAGAGCGGAAAACCCGCCGATGAAGTTCACGCCGCATTCCCGCGCCGCCCGGTCCATGGCGGCGGCCACGGGGGTATAATCCAGCGCGTCGCTGGCCTGGGCGACCATGGCGATGGGGGTGACGGAAATGCGCTTGTTCACGATGGGGATGCCAAGCTCTGTCTCGATGCCCTGGCAGACGGGCAGCAGATCCCCGGCCGAGCGGCAGATCTTGTCGTACACCCGGCGGGCGCACTCGTCGATGTCGGGATGCGCGCAGTCGAGAAGGTTGATGCCCATGGTGACCGTGCGGATGTCCAGATGCTGGCGGTCCAGCATGTCGATGGTGGAGAGGATGTCAAAGGTGTTGAGCATGGGGCACCTCGGTCAAATGGTGTGCATGGCGTCGAAGATGTCCTCCCGCTGGATGCGGATGTCGAGGCCGAGACGCCGGCCCTCGGACTCCAGCGCGGCGCGGATGTCCTCGAAGGACTTTCCCTCCGCCGTGGCGGTGTCCACCAGCATGACCATGGTGAAAAACCCGTCCAGGATGGTCTGATTCAGGTCGAGGATGTTCACGCGCATGGAGGAAATGAGGACGCAGACATCCGCGATGATGCCGATGCGGTCCTTTGCGAATACAGATACGATGGCTTTCATGGCTTACTCCTGTTTACATAATCAAGTTGACATAATTTTTACAGCTCCGCCAGCTCCACCACGGTGAGACGGCTGCCGTCCACAGTGAAGCGCACGTCCAGATCGAGGAAGTTGAAGCCGTAGCGCCGGGTGGGGTCGTCGATATACGCCGGCCGCGGGTCCTGGGCGAGAAGACCGAGAAGCGCCTCGCGTTTTTCCGCAGGGATGCGGGCCAAAAGCTCCGGCGGGAAGTCCACCTCCAGCGCCTTATCCTCGACTTCCCCGGCGAAGCCCGCCCGGGCTTCCGGGTGGCTGTCCGTAAAGGGGAGGTAGGGCTTCACGTCGTAGATGGGTGTGCCGTCCATGAGGTCCGCCCCGGAGACGACGAGAACGATGCCCAAGCGCTCGTCCGGCTCGATGGCCTCCAATCGCACGGAGCTCAGGCCGATGGCGTTGGGACGGTAGGGAGAGCGGGTGGCGAAGACGCCCATGCGGGTGTTTCCTCCGAGGCGGGGCGGCTTCACCGTGGCGGCCCAGGCGTCCCGGCGGTTTTCCGAGAAGCCCCATAAAAGCCACAGGTGGGAGTATCCCTCCAGCCCCCGGAACGCCACGGGGTCGCGGTACAGCGGATCAAAGACGATTCGGGCCGTGAGCTCCGGCACGAGGCCGCTCTGCCGGGGCAGGCCGAACTTTGTCGGCAGGTCGGACCGGATATGCGCGATGGGCTCGATGACGCGGTTTTCGTCCAGCATTATTCGTACCCGTTCGGGTTCTGGCTCTGCCAGCGCCAGGCGTCGGCGCACATGTCCTCCACGGTCTTTTCCGCGTGCCAGCCCAGGACCGCCTCCGCCTTGGACGGGTCCGCCCAGCACTCGGCCAGGTCCCCCGGACGCCGTCCGACGATCTCGTAGGGGATAGTTACGCCGGTGGCCTTCATGAAAGCGTTCACGAGCTCGAGAACGCTCACGCCGCGGCCGGTGCCGAGGTTGAAGACCTCCGTGCCCTTGTGCTTCAGGGCGTATCTCAGCGCGGCGACGTGGCCCTTCGCGAGGTCCACGACGTGGATGTAATCCCGCACGCCGGTACCGTCCGGGGTGGGGTAGTCGTTTCCGAAGATGCTCAGATGGTCCCGCTTGCCCACGGCTACCTGGGTGATGTAGGGCATGAGGTTGTTCGGGATGCCGGTGGGGTTTTCCCCGATCCTGCCGCTTTCATGCGCACCGACGGGGTTGAAGTACCGCAGGAGGACCACGCTGAGGTTCGGGTCCGCCTTCGCCGCGTCCCGGGCGATCTGCTCGATCATGAATTTCGTCCAGCCGTAGGGATTCGTGCAGTCCCCGGCATGGGCGGTCTCCACGCAGGGGACCTCCGTGGCCTCGCCGTACACCGTGGCGGAGGAGGAGAAGATGAAGGGCCCCACGCCGAACTCCGCCATGACCTCCAAAAGGGACAGGGTGGAGTCGAGGTTATTGCGGTAGTACATGAGAGGCTTTTCCACGCTCTCGCCCACGGCCTTGTGTCCGGCGAAGTGTATGACCGCGGCGGGCTTTACCTCGGAAAAAATGCGCCGGAGAGCGGCTTTGTCGCAGACATCCGCCTCATACAGCGGCATGGCTTTTCCGGTGATCTCCTCGCAGCGGGCAACGGCGAGGGGACTGGAGTTGTTGTAGTTATCGACGATGGCGACGTCGCAGCCGGCCTTGGCCAGCTCCACGGCGGTGTGAGAGCCGATATACCCGGCGGCGCCGGTGAGAAGGATGGTCATGAGCATACCCTCCGATCATAAGATTTTTCTATATTGTACCATGGGCCGCGACGGAATACAACGAAAAAACCGCCCGACACAGCGGTCGGGCGGGGAAAAGCAGAGTCATCGGGCGTCGAGGGGGATGTATTCCGTCCGCTCCATGACGGCGCGGTAGGCCGGACGCATGATCCGTCCGCCGGTGAGGACCTCCTCCATCCGATGGGCGCACCACCCGGCGATGCGGGCGATGGCAAAGAGCGGTGTATACAGCTCCGGCGGGATGCGGAGCATGCTGTAAACGAAGCCGGAGTAGAAATCCACGTTGGCGCACAGAGGAAAGCCGTCCTTCTTCCGGTCCATGAGCAGGGCGATGCCGAGGCGCTCCACCCGCTCCATGAACTCGAATTCCTCCAGTCGTCCCGTGCTGTCCGCCATGGACCGGGCGTGTTTTTTGATGGCGGCGGCCCGGGGATCGGAGAGAGTGTAGACCGCGTGGCCCAGGCCGTAGATCTTGCCGGAGCCGTCCCCGCCCTCCCGGTTCAGGAGCTTTTCGAGGGCGGCGCGGATGCTGTCGTCGTCGGTCTTGTCGTTCACGTTTTCGTTCAGCCAGCGGAACATCTCCATGACCTTGGCGTTGGCCCCGCCGTGGAGAGGCCCCTTCAAGGAGCCTACCGCGCCGGCAATGGCGGAGTAGGTGTCCGTGCCGGAGCTGGACATGGCCCGGCAGGTGAAGGCGGAGTTGTTGCCCGCGCCGTGCTCCGCGTGGAGGATGAGCATGAGGTCGAGAAGATGGGCCTCCTCCGGGGTGTAGGCTTTGTCTTTGCGGATGAGCCGCAGGAAGTTTTCCGCCAGGGAGAGATCGTCCTTGGGCCGGTGGATGTATAGGCTCTTGCCGTCGTAGACGTGGCGCTTGACCTGGTAGGTCTGGGCCACGATGACGGGAAGCCGCGCGATGAGGCTCACGGACTGGGCCATGAGGTTTTCCACCGAGCGGTCGTCCGGGTTGTCGTCGTAGGCGTAGAGGGCAAGGATGCTCCGGGCCAGACCGTTCATCACGTCCGGACTGGGGTTTTTGAGGATCATGTCGTCAAAAAAACCCGCGGGGACGGGTCTTGCCTCCGCCATCATGGCGGTGAAGAGCTCCATCTCGAACCGCCGGGGCAGCTTGCCGAGGAGCAGGAGATAGGCCACTTCTTCGTAGCCGAAGGTCCCGTCGCTGCCGTGGCTTTCCACGATGTCGCTGACTCGGATGCCGCGGTAGAGAAGCTGACCGTCCATGGGAACACGCTCGCCGTCCTCCATGGTGTAGCCCCGCACGCTGCCGATGCGGGTCGCGCCGACGAGGACGCCGGTGCCGTCCGCGTTGCGGAGTCCGCGATGGACAGCGCTCGTGAAGACGGACTCCGGGATCGCATAGCGGTCCGCGGCGTCGGCACAGAGGGCGGGCATGTATTTGTCGATGATGAATTTTTCCTCGGCCATGATATGCCTCCTTGGGGCAGGGTGTGCCTCTATTATAGACCTGAAACCGAAATTTGCAAGTTTTATTTTTTGAAAATGCAGAATTTTGGCGTTTTGCGAGTTTATTGCGACGATAAAACCGCAAATTTGCAGGGATTGCACAAGGAACTGTTCAAAAACCCCGGGGATTTTGTAGCAAAAATGGCTTGCCGCCGGGGATGGGACGTTGTATAATCAAAAGAGCAAATTGGAGAACAGAGGATCACTTCTATGGTAAAGCTCATCGACCGACCGATCATGTGGCAGGGGGGAAGCCCTGCGGAGCCCACGCCGGAGGCATCCCGGGACCGGACCATGTCCGCGAAGGTCCTGGCAGCCCACGGCGGCGAGCGCATCACCTTCGACGCTCTCATCAGCCACGACATCACCTACGTCGGCGTCATCCAGACGGCGATGGCCTCCGGCCTGCGGGAGTTCCCTGTGCCCTATGTGCTCACAAACTGCCACAACAGCCTCTGCGCCGTGGGCGGCACCATAAACGCCGACGACCACGTCTTCGGCCTGTCCGCCGCCCGACGCTTCGGCGGGGAGTACGTCCCGGCGAACATGGCGGTCATCCACCAGTACGCCCGGGAGCGTCTGGCCGGCTGCGGGAAAATGATCATCGGCTCGGACAGCCACACCCGCTACGGCGCTTTCGGCACCATGGGCTTCGGGGAGGGCGGTCCGGAGATCGTAAAGCAGCTTTTGGGCGATCCCTACGAGCTTCCCGCCCCCCGGACGATTTTGGCCTACCTCACCGGCGCGCCCCGGCCCGGCGTGGGTCCCCACGACGCCGCCATCGCCCTGTGCGGCGCGGTGTTCGATAGGGGCTTTGTGAAAAACGCCGTGCTGGAGTTTGCCGGTCCCGGCCTCAAAAATCTCACGATGGACTGGCGTATGGGCCTCGACGTCATGACGACGGAGACGGCCTGCCTGTCGAGCCTCTGGCAGACGGACGAGCGCACGGAGGCCTGGCTCACCCTGCGCGGACGGCGGGACGACTACCGGCGCATGGAGCCGGCGGACAGCGCGCTGTACGACGGCATGGTGGAGATCGACCTCTCCGCGCTCATCCCGATGGCGGCCCTGCCGTTTCATCCGTCGAAGGCGGTCCCGGTGGAAGAGCTTGCCGGGAAAACGGCGGGTCAGGGCATCATCGCGGGCTGTGCCGGCGGCACCCTGCAGAACATTCGGGAGGCCGCGGCCATTTTGAAAGACAGCAGCACCGGAAACGGCTATTTTGAGCTCTCGGTCTACCCCTCCAGCATGCCCGTGAGCCTCGCGGCCATGAAGTCCGGCGCGGCCCAGACCCTTCTGGAGGCCGGGGCGGTGCTGAAGCCCTGCTTCTGCGGTCCCTGCTTCGGCGCGGGGGATGTGCCCGCGAACGACACCGTCTCCCTGCGGCATTCCACCCGGAATTTCCCGAACCGGGAGGGCTCGAAGCCTTCCGACGGCCAGTCCGCCGAGGTCATCCTCATGGATGCCCGCTCCATTGCCGCCACCGCCCGGAACGGCGGCGTCATCACCCCCGCCACGGCGGTGGACTACGATCCCCCCGCGGAGTTTGACGACTACGACCCGACGCCCTACGATAAGCGCGTCTACCGTGGCTTCGGACATCCCATCCCGGAGGAGCCGTTGCGCTACGGACCTAACATCCAGCCCTGGCCGGAGATACCCGCCCTGCCGGAGGACCTCTCCGTTACCTTTGCCGCGGTCATCCACGACCCCGTCACCACCACGGACGAGCTCATCCCCTCCGGCGAAACCTCCAGCTATCGCTCGAATCCCATGAAGCTGGCGGACTTCACTCTCTCCCGCCGGGTGCCGGCGTATGTCAGTCGATGCAAAGCGCTGACGGCGGCGGGGAAGGCCAGCGCGGTCTACGCCGTGAAGCCCGGGGACGGCTCCGCCCGGGAGCAGGCCGCGTCCTGCCAGCGCGTGCTGGGCGGCGGGGCCAACGTCGCCGTGGAGTACGCCACGAAGCGCTACCGCTCGAACCTCATCAACTGGGGCATCCTGCCCTTCACCTATGGCGGCGAATTCACCTGGTCCGACGGCGACGAGCTGTTCGTTCCCGGCATCCGCACCGCCGTCGAGTCCGGCGCGGAGACCGTCACGGGGTACATCGGCGGCGCGGAAATTTCCCTCGGCCTCGGGCATCTCTCGGACAAGGAGCGGCAGATCCTGCTTGCCGGCTGCCTCATCAACTGGTACAAGACTTACGGAAAGGCGTGACCCATGGAAAAGCTGCGCATGAAAAATCCCATCGTGGAGATGGACGGCGACGAGATGACCCGGGTCATCTGGCAGCTCATCAAGGACGAGCTCCTCACGCCCTTTATTGAACTGAACACGGAGTATTACGACCTCGGCCTTGAAAACCGGGAAATGACCGACGACGCCGTGACAAAGCAGGCGGCGGAGGCCCTGCGCCGGGTGGGTGTCGGCGTGAAATGCGCTACCATCACCCCCAACGCCAAGCGCATGGAAGAATATCACCTCTCCCGCATGTACCCGAGCCCCAACGGGCAGATCCGCTCCGCCGTGGACGGGACCACCTTCCGATCCCCCATCGTCCTGCCCGGAACGACGCCGCTGGTCCCCACCTGGAAAAAACCCATCACCATCGCCCGCCACTCCAACGCGGACGTATACAAGGACGTCGAAATTCGGGTGCAAAACCCCGGCGAGGCGCATCTGACGGCGGACGGGCAGGATAAGCTGCTCTACGATTTCAAGAGCCCCGGCGTCGCCCTCGCCATGTACAACACCGACGCCAGCATCACCTCCTTCGCCCGGAGCTGCTTCCAGTGCGCCTTGGATAAACGCCAGGACCTGTGGTTCTCCTGCAAGGACACCATCTCGTCGATCTACGACGGACGCTTCCGGGACATCTTCCAGAAGGTGTACGACCGGGAGTTCCGAACCGCCTTCGAGGACGCCGGGATCACCTATCTCTACACCCTCATCGACGACGCCGTGGCCCGGTGCATGCGCTCCGAAGGGGGCTTCGTCTGGGCGCTGAAAAACTACGACGGCGACGTGATGAGCGATATGATCGGCGCGGCCTTCGGGGCCCTGGCCCTCATGACGAGCGTTCTCATCTCCCCCTCTGGCTGCTTCGAGTACGAGGCGGCCCACGGCACCGTCACCCGGCACTGGTACCGCCGTCAGCGGGGGGAGACGACCTCCACAAACCCCATGGCAACGCTGTTTGCCTGGTCCGGGGCCCTCCGCAAGCGCGGCGAGCTGGACGGCGACGGCGAGCTGATGGCCTTTGCCGACAAGCTGGAAAAGGCGAGCCTGCAGGCCATCGGGGACGGCGTCGTCACGGGCGACATGGCGGCGCTGACCGGCGTCTCCGCGGGTGTGGATACCGAGACCTTCCTCGCCGCCGTGCGGCAGCGTCTGGAAGCTTTGGTGTAATATTATGTAAACTAAATTATGTAAACTAACCGCCTCGTCCAAAGCGGACGAGGCGGTTTTTATGCGAGTTGTTCCCAGAAGTCCGTGAGGTCCTTCGGCAGGGGCGAGAGCAGGTCCGGGACCTCCCCCGGGATGGGATGCCGCAGCCGGTCATGGGGGTAACTGTCCTTCGCGGCGATCATTAGGCCGGCGGTCCCCCACGTCCAGGCGATTAATCGGGCGGAATTTTACGGCGGAGACCTGTCCCGTCGTCATGGAAAGCTCCCGGCGCAGCAGGCTTTCCGGTGCTCGTCCGGCCTGTTCCGGGCGGACGGTGAGGGTGAGAAACTCCATGGCGATCTCCTTTCGACGGGGTCTTTCCGCATTATACCCCGCCAATGCGCCCAACGCAAGAATACGATTTACATAATATTTGCATTCTTCCCATATCTGTGCTATAATGCAAACCTAAGAGTACAAGATGTTGTATGGAGGTCGTTCCTATGAAATGCCCCTATTGCGCCTACGCCGAGAGCAAGGTCATCGATTCCCGCCCCGCGGAGGAGGGCAGCAGCATCCGCCGTCGGCGGGAGTGCCTCGCCTGCCGCAAACGCTTCACCACTTATGAGATCATCGAGCGCATGCCCCTCGTGGTGGTCAAGCGGGACGGCAGCCGCCAGAGCTTCGACCGCGTGAAGGTCATAAACGGTCTGGTCCGGGCCTGCGAGAAGCGTCCCGTGACCCTCGCCCAGATCGAGGCCGTGGCGGATGAGATCGAGGCCGAGCTGCAGGGAGCTTTGGAGCGGGAGATCACCACCGCCGAGATCGGGGATATGGTCATGCTCCGGCTGAAGGACCTGGACGAGGTGGCCTATGTCCGCTTCGCCTCGGTGTATCGCCAGTTCAAGGACATCCATACCTTCATGGAGGAGCTGACGAAGCTCCTGGGGGACAAGGCCCAGGGCTAGGAGCCTTTCTCCTTCGGGACGATGCTGATCTTCCCGTCCGTCTCCAGAACGGCGTATTTTACGTCGTTTAAGTCCGTCAGGCCGTTTTCCCGCATGGCTTCCTTCAGCTCATCGAAGGTGATGCGGTTTTTCTGCATCTGGCGTCGATGGACCTGTCCGTGGGCGAAGAGCAGCGCGGGTTTTCCGGCGGTGATCTCCCGGAATTTCACGTTTTTCATGGCGATGAAGGACATGACATATTCGAGAGCCAGCAGCGTCGCGATGGGGATAAGCGCCTGCAGGATGGAGGCATCCGGGTCCACCAGGGGCTTTGCCGCCGCCTCGGAGATGAGGATCGTCACGATGAGCTCGGAGAGCTCCAGTTCGCCCAACTGCCGCTTCCCGATGAGCCGCAGCAGCGCCACCAGCAGGATGTAGACCAAAATCGAGTGCAAAAATATTTTCAGCATGGCGTTAGTATGCCGCATTTTCCCGCGAAATATTGAAAACACAGGCCGTTCCCTCTGCCGCAATGTCATTAAGATAGGCTGACACAAAGGAATACCTCGCACTCGAAAGAGGG
>CAYNZM010000047.1:0-14823 GCA_964401725.1 uncultured Oscillospiraceae bacterium | reverse complement strand
GCCCCTGCTGCGGCCAGAAGCTCCCCATCTTCGGCGAGAGCCATGTGGAGGAGGACGCCGCCCGCCTCGGCATCGAGAGCACCGCGAAGCTCCCCGTGAACCCCTCCCTCGCCGCCGCCTGCGACCGGGGCATGATCGAGCAGGCGGACGTTTCCGCCATCTGGGAGCTTTCGCAGAAGCTCTGACCGTAACAAAGGAGGAACCATGAACAAGACCGCCTATTTCCTGCGCGTCCTGAGCGGCGTGCGCTACAGCAAGTGGAAGCCCATCCTGGACCGCGCCCATGACATCAGCGGACGCAGCCGGGCGTGGCTCGCCGCGGATATGGTCCGGTGCGGCCTCCAATACGGCTGCGGCTACCACGACTACATCCAGTTCGGCATGTACGACCTCACCGAGGCCCAGAAGGCCACCATGGTGACCCGGGTGGTCAGCCGCGAGCTCATGGCGCTCCTCAACGACGACAGCATGGCCTACGTTCTGGACGACAAGGGTGAGTTTGCCCGCCGGTACGCCAAGTTTCTCAAGCGGGATATTCTGGATCTGAAAAACGCCTCCCAGGACGAGATCGAAGCCTTCCTCCAGAAGCACGGAAAATGCTTCTGCAAGCCCCAGGACGGCTCCTGCGGTCACGGCTGCTTCGTGTATGAGTACGACCCCGCGAAGGGCGTGGAGGGGTTTCTCTCGGATATGCAGGCCCAGGGCGTCGGCGTGTGCGAGGAGATTCTTGTCCAGCACCCGGAGCAGGCGGAGTTCAACCCGTCCTCTCTCAACTGCGTCCGCATCATTACCCTCATCGACTCCCAGGAGGGAAAGCCCCACGTCATTTACGCCGTCCAGAAGTTCGGCACGAAGGACGTGGTGGTGGACAACTACGGCCCCGGCGGCATCGGCTGCCGCGTGAACGTGGACACCGGCGTGGTGGACTGGCCCGCCGTCATCGGGGAGGGGTATCTCCGGGAGACGTACACCGTCCATCCCACCTCC
The DNA here is from genome assembly GCA_964401725.1 of uncultured Oscillospiraceae bacterium. GTDB lineage: Bacteria > Bacillota > Clostridia > Oscillospirales > Oscillospiraceae > CAJOIG01. The sequence continues at coordinate 13,836 of CAYNZM010000047.1, read as the reverse complement.
GGCAAGCAGCTTGTGGGGTACAAGCTGCCCTTCTTCCGGGAGGCCTGCGAGATGTGCTGCGAGGCGGCTCTCGTCACGCCGGAGCTGCGCTATGTCGGCTGGGACGTGGGCATCACCCCGGACGGTCCCGCCATCGTGGAGGGCAACAACTTCACGGACTACCTGTTCTATCAGCACGTTCCCCAGACCCCGGACGGCATCGGCATGCTGCCGGTGTTCCAGAAATATGTCCCGGAGTACAAGCGCAAATAAGGCGAAAAAAACCATCGGAGCCGTCTCTTTCGGGCGGCTCCGATTTTTATGCCATTTAATCGAAAAGCGTCGGTTTCTGCGGGTCCTGCCAGGCGTCGAAGCACATTTGCAGCTCCTCCGGCGTGGTCTTGTGGAGGGCCAGGGGCTCCGGCAGGGCGTCCAGGGGGAAATACCCGGAGGCGGTCGTCTCGCTGTTGGGGTGGAATTCCCCGCCCAGGGCCGTGCACAGCACGAAGCACATGACGATCTTCCGGGCATACCGGGGTTTGTTGTGCTTGTCCCGGTCCAGCACGGCGACGAGCCGATCTGCGCGGACGGATAGCCCAGCCTCCTCCCGGACCTCCTTCACGGCGTTTTCGAGGATGGACTGGTCCACGTCCACCCATCCCCCGGGCAAGGCCCACATCCCGGTGGCCTCCCGCACGAGGAGGATGCGTCCGGCGTCGTCGAAGATCGCCGCGCGGGTGTCCAGCTTCGGAGTGAGATACCCGGAGTCCGAGGCGAAAAGCTCCTTCGCAGTTTCCGCCGGCAGCTCCGTCCGATGCGCGACCATCTCGGTGGAGATGTCCCGGATGCGCTCGTACCGCTCCCGGTCGTATATGTTCGAGCCATAGTACAGCCCCGCCTGGGCGAGGCTCTGCAGCTCGTTTGCCCATTGCAGCCATAGTTCCTGGGATTCCATGATACACCTCGTTTCTCATTCGATGCCGAAAAGCCAGCATTTCCACAGGGCGAAGGCCTCCCGCACGGCGTAGTTCAGCCGCAGGGCGGGGTGGGTGCTCCGCGCCGCGGCACGCACGGGTTCGATGCCCAGCTCCCGCGCCATATAGCACAGGCGGCAGAGATGGTACTCCGTCGAGCAGATCGCCACGCGCCCGCCCGGGTCGCCGCCAAGCTCCGCGATGACCCGCAGGGAGTAGAGAAGATTTTCGTAGCTCGAGGTGGAGAGCGTCTCCATGAACAGCCGTTCCGGGTCATTCCGCCAGCGCTCCCCAGCGGTCATACAGGGCGTCGAGCTCCGTCTGCAGGGCCTCCCGGCGCTCGGACAGCTCCATGAGCTTCTGGTAGTCGGCGGAAAATTCCTCCTCCTCCGCGGCGAGGGCGGAAAGCTCTGTTTCTTTCTTTTCGATCTCCCGCTCCAGCTTTGCCAGCTCCTTCGCGGTGTTTTTGGGCTTCAGCGGCTTCTCCGCCGGGGCCTTTTTCGCGGTCTTGGTTTCCTGTTTTTTTGCGGCGCGGACAAGCTCCGCCTGCCGAGTCTTGTAGGCCTGGTACTCCGGGTACCCGCCCCGGAAATCCGTGAGGGTCCCGTCCTTCAGTTCCCACACCCGGGTGGCGAAGGCGTCCACGAACCAGCGGTCGTGGCTCACGAACAGGAGCGTTCCCTCGTAGTCCGCGAGGGCTTCCTCGATCCACTCGCGGCTCGCGATGTCCAGGTGGTTCGTCGGCTCGTCGAGGAGGAGGAAATTGATGTCGCCCTTCATGAGCATGCACAGGCGCAGGCGGCTCTGCTCGCCGCCGGAGAGAGTCCCGACGGTCTTCAGCGCGTCCTCGCCCGCGAAGTGGAAGGCGGCGAGCCGGTCCCGCGCCTCCTGGGGCGTGGCCTTGATGTCGTAGATGAGGGTGTCGAGGGCGGAGCGTTCCGGGTGGGAAAAGGTGACGAGCTGGGGCAGATACGCCGTCTTCACCGCGGGACCGAGGCGGGTATATCCCGCGTCCGGCGTCTCCTCGCCCAGGATGATCTTCACGAGGGTGGATTTGCCGGAGCCGTTGTCCCCCATGACGGCGACGCGCTCTCCCGGCTCGATGAGGAGCTCCAGCTCCGAGAACAGGGTCTTTTCGCCGTAGCTCTTGGAAAGCCCCTCCGCCACGAGAATCTCGTCCCCCCGGAATTCCTGCTCGGAGAACCGGGCTTTCAGGCGCTTTTCCCGCTGGGGCTTCGGCGCGGATTGGAGCTTTGCGATGCGCTTTTCCATGGAAAACGCGCGTTTGTGCAGCTTGTCGTTTCCGAGAAATGCCCAGAGATGCAGCTTGTCCGCCGCCGCCTCCAGATGGGCGATCTCCTTCTGGTTCTTCTCGTACTGCGCCAGCAGCTCGTCGTACCGCCGCTGCCGCTCGACGACGAAGAAGCTGTAATTCCCGCTGTAGAACTCGCAATGTCCGCCGATGAGCTCGATGCAGCGCTGGGCGATGGTGTCGAGGAACCAGCGGTCGTGGCTGACGGTGAGGACCGTGCCCCGGAAGTGGAGCAAAAACTCCTCCAGCCACTCCGTGCTCTTGAGGTCGAGGTGGTTCGTCGGCTCGTCCAGCAGCAGGATGTCCGTGTCCTCCAGCAGCAGCCGCGCGAAGTTCACGCGGGTCTTCTCCCCGCCGGAGAGCTTGTCAAAGGGCCTGGCCCGCAGGGCGGGGGAGAGGTCCAGGCCGTTTGCCACCCGTTCCCGCTCCCGGTCCGCGCTGTACCCGCCCAGCCGCTCGAAATCCGCCGCCAGAGCGTCGTACCGCCGGAGCACCGCCCCGGAGGCATCCTCCGCCATGGCGTTTTCGAGGGCGGACATCTCATCCCGGATGGCGTGCAGGTGCCGAAAGGCGGAGTTCAGCACGTCCTCCGCGGTGTACCCCGCGGGATAGACGGGGATCTGGGAGATGAGGCCCACCCGCTTTTTCGGCGCGAGGAAGATTTCCCCCTCGTCGGGGGTGAGTTCGCCGGTGAGAAGCCGCAGGAGGGTGGTTTTGCCGGTGCCGTTCGCGCCCAGCAGCGCCACCCGCTCGCCCTCGTTCACGTCAAAGCTCACGCCCCGGAGGATGTCGTTTCCGCCGAAGGATTTTTTTACGTTGTGAAGGGAAATGTCGATCATTTATCCGAATACCGCCTGCTGCAATACCGTGTTGGCGATGGGGGCGGCGACGCCGTAGCCGCTGCCGCCATGCTCCACGAGGACGACGAACGCCAGGGGCGCGTCGCTGTTTGTGATAAAGCCCGCAAACCAGGCGTGGCTCGTGCCGTCGCCGAACTCCGCCGTGCCGGTCTTCGCGTGCATGTCGAGGCCGGGGTAGTTCCAGGAGCCGTAGTTGCTCTCCACGTTGTAGCTCATCATGGAGGCAAGCTGCCGGGCCGTGTCCGACCGCATGATGCGCTCCGTGCCGGTGGAGACCCCCGCGAGGATCGTCGGCTCCTTCACGACGCCGTCGTTTGCGATGGCGCCCATGAGCCGCAGGAGGGAGTAGGGCACGATGAGGTCGTTGTACTGTCCGATGCCCTCCCAGGCGACGTTGCCCCGGTCATCGCCGGCGCTCTCCACGCTGCCGGCGGCGGTCTCGATGCCGTTTAGGTCGTGGGTCTCCGTCAGGCCGTACCGCTCTGCGTATTTTGCGATGGTGTCCCCGCCGAGCTGCAGGGCGATCTGGGCGAAGGCACAGTTGCAGGAGTGGGCGAGGGCTTCCTCCGCCGTGAGGGTCCCGTGGGTCCCGGTGCAGGTGACGGTGATGCCGTCCACGTCCATGCTCCCGCCGCAATAGAAGGTCTGGGAAAAGAGGTCCGGGATGTTCTCGATGGCGGCGGCCAGGGTCACGAGCTTGAACACGGACCCCGGCACGAAGCTGGCGCTGATGGCGCGGTTTATGTACGCGCCTTCGTAGGCCGGGTCCTCCGGGTCGAAGCCCGTGTTGGGGTCGTAGGAGGGGGAGGAGGTCATGCACAGGATCTCGCCGGTTTTGTAGTTGCAGACGAGGACCATGCCCTTCCGTCCCGCGAGGGCCTCGTAGGCCGTGACGTTCAGCTCCGCGTCGATGGACAGCTTCACGGTGCCGCCGTCGCCGGTGGTGCCGCGGATGAGGTTATATCCCACGAGCTTTGCCCGGAAGACGCTCAGAGCGCCGGTGCCGATGCTGCCGCTCTGCTCGCCTACCACGTGCAGGCAGGCTTTTCGCACGGCGGAATCCTCCGCGTAGCCGAAGGCGGTTTCCCCCGCGAAGGCGAGGCGCAGGCCGTTTCGGTCCGTGATGGTGCCGCGGTTCAGAGCGCCGTTTGCATAGACGCTGTCGTTTGCGTAAAACACCGCCCAGTCGCCGCCGTCCCGGGCGAGGCGGAAGATATACACCGCCATGCCCAGCAGGATGAGGCCCGCCAGCAGCAGCGCCGCAAAGGAGCGGGTAGTCACTTTTTTCATGCCAACCCCTCCTTAGTCCACGGCCCCGGGATCGTCCCGCTGCCAGTCACAGCCGTCCTCATCATAGCCGTCGTATTCATCATAGCCGTTGTCGGCATCCTCCACGCCGGCGCCGCCGGAAAAACGCTCCGCCCGCTTCACGGCAAAGGAGGCGTTCGCCCGGTTGTCCGCGCCTTTTACGAAGGCCAGCAGCGCCCAGCAGGCGATGAGGCTGGAGCCTCCCCGGGACACGAAGGGGAAGGTCACCCCCGTAAAGGGGAGGATGTCCATGGAGCCGAAGACGTTCAGGGCCAACTGCATCATCATCATGCTCACCGCGCCGCAGGCCGCGATGACGAAATACGACGAGCGGTTCCCGGAGGCGTTTTTCACCACGAAGGCCGCCAGGGCCAGGATGGACGCCACGCAGCACAGGGCGGTGAGAAGCCCCAGCTCCTCGGACACCACGCCGAAGACCATGTCCGTGTCCCCGGCGACGATGTCCACCAGCCAGCCGTTTCCCGCGCCGTGGCCGAAAAATCCGCCGCCCGCCGCCGCGCTCATGGCCCGGACCTGCTGGTAGCCCGTGACGTACACGTCCTCCCAGACATGGCCCCAGGTCTGGAACCGGGCGATGACATAGGGCTTCACCGTCAGCACGAGGAACACCCCGATGGCTGCCGCCGCGAGAGCGAGAAACACCGTGGCGAAGCTGCCGGAGCGCAGGAAGGAGATGACGAGAAACGCCGCGAAAAACACCACCGCCGTGCCGAAGTCGCTCATGAGGGCGAGAGCTCCGACGCAGGCCGCGGAAAAGCCGATGAAGAAGATGAGGTTTCGGTTCACGAACAGCCGGTCCAGCGTCGCCGCTCCGGCATAGATGTAGAGGATCTTCACAAATTCCGAGGGCTGGAAGGAAAATCCCGCGATCTCCACCCAGTTCTGGGCGCCGTTGGTGACCCGGGCCAGGACCAGGTTCATGGCGAGGAACGCCAGCGCCAGAACGAGCGCCGGCAGCCGCATCCGCTTCATGCGGTGCAGGTCCCGCATCCAGATGCCGAAAAAGAGAAACAGGCCGATGCCCGCCGCCAGGAAAATGAGCTGCTTGATGACCGATCCCGGCACGGAGGACACCGCCACGGAAAATCCGATGGTGGAGAGGAAAAAGCCCAGAAGCTCCGTCTCGAAGCCCCGCTGTCCCGAGGCTCGCAGGACCGCGAGATACACCCACTCGAACACGCACAGCGCGCCGAAGCCCATGGCGCAGAGAAGGTCCGCCTCGGGGTTGTAGACGAGCTGCTCCAGCGCCAGCAGGATGTTCAGGATATTCAGCAGCAGCACCGTCCCCGCCGGACGCACGAGACGCCCGGGCTTGTGCCGGTATTTCAGCAGCGCCGCCCGCTCCTCCTCCGTCAGGTCCACGAACCGGGCCGGCACATCCCCGAGGGTCAGCACGTCCGCGTCCTCGATGGGAAGTCCGCCCGGCCCGACGTGCTCGCCGTTGACCTGCGTCTCGCCCCGGCCCAGGTCGTACACCGTCCAGGCGCCGTCCGCGTCCCGGATGAGGCAGGCGTGGAGCTTGTCGATGGTTCCGTGCTCGATGCAGGCGTCGGTGGATCGGGCCCGGCCCACGATGCACTCCCAGTGCCGCAGGGGGACCATGATCTCCCCGGGGAGGTAGAGGTAGGCCCAGGTTTCCGGCTCGTACCGCTCCCGGAGCATGCTCCGCACGCAGCGCACCACGATGGCGATGCACAGCAGCGGCACGATATAGCGGGCGAGGTTCGCCAGAAGCTCGGCGCCGTTACCGAACAGAAATTCCGTCAGTTCCAAGGATGCGTCCCCTTTCGAGAGGTACCATTTTGCTGTTGACATTATACTATTCTGTAATTAAAATGTAAACTATGAAACGAAAAACCCTGTTCTGGGCCGCTCTGTTCGCGGTCCTTGTGCTGGCTGCCGGGGCCTACTGCTTTCTCGCGCCGACGGAGGGGACCTCCGCCGCGGTGTATGTGGACGGCGAGCTGTACGCCGCGTATGACCTCTCCGCCGTGGTGTTTCCCTACGAGGTCACCATCACCACCGACCGGGGCTTCAACACCCTCCGCGTCAGCCGCGGCGGCATCCGTGTGGCGGCGGCGGACTGTCCCGGGCAGGACTGCGTGCGCCAGGGCGAGATCCGCGACAGCCTCCTGCCCCTGGTGTGCCTGCCTCACCATATCGTCATCGAGATCGAAGAATGAGCCGAACGAAAAAACTCGTATTCATGGCGCTTCTGACCGCCATCTCCCTGGGCATCTGGGTCATTGAGGCGCAGATCCCCGCGCCGATCCCCGTGCCGGGGGTAAAGCTGGGTCTTGCCAGCGTCGTGACCCTCGCGGCGATGGCCCTGCTGGGACGGCGGGAGGCCTTGGCCGTGCTGGTGGTCCGGGTGCTTCTCGCGTGCCTGTTTGCCGGAAGCGTCTCCGCCATTTTGTTCTCCCTGACGGGCGGACTGCTCTCCTGGGCGGTCATGGCCCTGACCATCGGCCTGTTCGAGGAAAAGCTCCGCTGGGTGGTGAGCGTCTTCGGGGCAGTCGGCCACAACGCGGGACAGCTTCTCGCCGCCGTCGCCGTGACGAAGACCCCCGCCCTCATCGCCTATGCTCCGGCCCTCCTCATCTCCGCCATCGTGACCGGCGTCTTCACCGGCGTCGCCGCCATGTACCTCATCCGCGCCGTGAGACTGCGCATCCCGAAGGAGGATACTAAGCCCCAATGATCGACTGCAAGGAACTGAAACGAAACGCCCGCGCCACTATGAAGGAGGCCCATCCCCATCCCGCCCTGGTGACCCTCGTCGTGCTCGCCATCCTGCTGGTGACCCAGGTTTTGAGCCTCGCCGTCAACGGAGAGCTGGCCCTGTACCGCTCGCTGATGCAGAGCGCTATGGACGGAGAGCTGGAGACGGTGGTGTATGCCCTTGTGAATGGCAGCGGAAGCGTCAGCGTCCGGTCCGGCACCGGCCTCATCCCCTGGCTTCTCACCCTCGCCCTGGACCTCATGACCATGGTGATCTCCATGGGCTACTCCCTCTATTCCCTGCGGGTGCATCGGCGGGAGCATCCCGGCGTCGGGGATGTGTTCGACGCTTTCGGACGGTTTTTCCGGGTGGTGGTCCTGTCCCTGCTTCGGGGCCTCATCATTTCGACCCTTTCGGGCATCTATGTCTTCGTGGCGGCGTTTGTGGGGACCTTCGTCGATATGTACCTAGCGACGGTCCTGTGCCTGCCGGCGCTCGCGCCGATGTTCATGGCGTCCTATGCTTACCGGCTTGCGGATTTTCTGGTGTTCGACCATCCCGAGTATTCCGCCGTCCAGAGCCTCGCCCTCAGCCGCATGGCGATGAAGGGCCGGAAATGGGAACTCTGCAAGCTGGACCTCAGCTTCTTCGGCTGGATGCTCCTTTGCGTTTTCCCTCCGATGATCCTCTGGGTCCGTCCGTATATGACCGTTGCGGCGGCGGGTTTTTACGACCGGGTCGTCCCGGCGTTCTGGGAGGAGGTCAAGACCCGGCAGAATATGTTCACGCCGAAAAACAATGCCCCCGGCGGCTGGTCCGTCCCCGGCGAGAGCGGCGATAAGGACGATCCCGACGATCCCGACGACCGGGACTGGTTCTGAAACATGCGAAGGCTCCCTCACCTCGAGGGAGCTTTTTTCGTGAAAAAAATCCATCGGTTCGCGCATATACCAAGTGAAAGGCCTTTCAAGGAGAAGCAGGATGTTCACTAATGCGGAGTTTACCCGCCTCGCGGAAAAACACAAGGACGCCGTGTTCCGGCTGGCATACAGTCTGCTCAAAAATCCCGCGGATGCCGATGACGTGGTGCAGAATACGCTGCTTCGGCTGTATCAGAGCAATAAGCGCTTTGAAGGTGACGAGCATGTCCGCAACTGGCTTCTGCGCGTCGCGGTGAACGAGTGCCGGATGGTTTGGCGATCGGCAAAGCATCGGGCGGAGAGCATTGACGACTACGCCGATACCCTCGTTTTCGAGGACGAATACTACGGCGACCTGTTCCGGGCGGTCATGGCGCTGGAAGCGAAATACCGCGCCGTTATCGTGCTGTACTACTACGAGGGTTATGCGATCCGGGAGATCGCGCAGATACTCCGCGTACCGTCCGGCACCGTGGGGACCAGGTTATCCCGTGCAAGGAACATCCTGAAGGACTATCTGACGGAGGCATATCAATATGACTGACAGAGAAAAAATTATAAAGGCGCTTGGGCCGCTTCATGCCTCCGACACAGCCGTACAGGAGGTACTGGATATGGCGGAAAACAGAAACACACATACCATAAAACGAAGCGGAAGGACGCTTCTCATCGCGGCGGTGGTTGCCGTACTTCTCATCGGCACGGCGCTGGCGGTGACATACTCGGCATGGAGTACCGGACTGCAGAAGATGCTGCGGATAACGGATGATGAGCTGGCCGCACTGGAGCAGACCGAGCTCATGAGCCGCCCCCTTGCCTCGGACACGCACGACGGCGTGACCATATCCGTCGAGCGCTCTGTGAGCGACGGTGACAGCGCCTTTATCGCCCTGCGGGTAGAAGGCTTCGATATCCCGGAGGGGCGCAATCCCGGTTGGGAAGGGCTGGCGCTTACCCTGGACGGCGCTCCGGCACCGAGCTGGGGCTTCAGCGCTTTCGACGGCCTGACCTGGGACGGACAGAGGTTTATCTACAACGACGGGACCGTGGCGAAGCAGACGGAGGAAGGCGCCCCGATCCCCCGCTACATGCGCGAGGACAGCTCTGTGGAGTTCGATCTTAGTATCGATCCCGGAGAGGGGGAGACAAATTCGCTGGTGGGCCGGACCGTTTCGCTGACCCTCTCCCGTTTGTACACATATCCGGTCACCTATGGAGCTATCTCTGCGGAGGATAAAGTCCCCATAGCAGAAGGCCCCTGGGTTCTCACTTGGATCATCGACGGCTCCGATGACCAGCGAAGCTGGACTCTGAACGAGGCTCTGGGCGACACGGGGATCACGCTCACCGATGTGACGCTATCACCGATCTCGGCCCACATTCAGTATGACTGCCCGGAACCGCATTACTATGAGGTCGATACAATCGACCCGGACGGGAACCACGGAACCGACGTATGCATCGCCGAACCCCCCGTTCTGCATCAGATCGTCCTGAAGGACGGCACGGTCTATACCGACGTTCTTGGCGCCGGTTCAGCGGGACCGGATGCGCTGAACGAGAGTGAACTGACCGACGGATACACCTACGCGGTCGATATGTCGCTGAACCACGTTATCGACCCGGACGAGGTCGCCGCGCTGGTGTTCCGGGAGGTCGGCATCGGGGACGGTCACGGCGGAGCAATGTATACCGTTCCGCTGCCGCAATAACGAAACCAAGAGCAAAGCCCCGGACGGGAGTGTTTTTCCGTCTGGGGCTGCGATTTGCTGCGGCCTTCCGGCGCGGATGCCTCACACGAGCCGCACGCGGTACGTTTCGAGCCAGTAGTTGAGCTGCAGCATATAGGCGATGGTCTGCGGCGTGGTCATGAGCTGCCCGTACCAGGGCTGCGTGCTCTCGTCCGCGAGCAATGCCTCCAGCGCCTCCCGCCGGACGAGGGCATGGATCGGCGCTCCGGGATCGTCCATCACCTGCCGCAGCCGGTCCGACACGATGGCGCGGTACGCGGGATTGTGGGTCTTGGGGTAGGGCGATTTCTTCCGCCAGAGGACCTCCTCCGGCAGAAGTCCCCGGGCCGCCTCCCGGAGAAGTCCTTTCTCGCAGCGGCGCAGGTCCTTCAGCTCCCAGGGAACATTGTAGAGGTACTCCGCGATGCGGTGGTCGCAGAAGGGGACCCGGACCTCCAGGGAGTTCGCCATCGACATCCTATCCTTCCGGTCACAGAAAGTTAATTAACCATGAATATAGGGTCTAAAAATACACTTTGGGAGTTTGATCCTTGAAGCACTCTATTTTCTGAACGGTTTTTTTCCAAAATGCCTTTTTGAAATCGGGCGTCATGGCGCTGTAGGTTTCCGCCCAGTTCGGGGGAAGATCGACCGGCGACGCCGGTACCGGGAGCTTCTTGCTTAGTTCATCAATCTCTCGCTGTAATGCGGCGCGTCGGGTATCGTATGTGCTGCGGTCCAGATCGCCGTCAATATACAGCTCTTTCAAACGGTCGATTTTTCCCTGGATTCGTTGGATGCTGTTCTGCAGCTTAACCGCCTCGTGGGGCGACTCGGACCGAATATTGTATTGCTTCACCAGGTCGGCCAGGTTGTCCACTAAGTATCGTTCGATCTTCGCCTCGTTCGCATGGCATCCGACGGAGCATCCGTCCAGACTGTGATAGTGGTTTAGGCAGCGGTAGTATTTGATTACCTTGTGCTCTGACGGCATCGACGCGCTGCTCATGGCGCCGCCGCAGTAGCCGCAGCGGAGAAGACCGGAGAACAGGAACACTCGATTCGTTCGGTTTGTTCTCGTGCGCCGTCCGGCATTTCGGCGGATGTCGGCAAACTGCTCCGATGTGATATACGCCGGACAGGGAACGCCGAAGGCGTCGCCGTGATACGTTGGGTTGCGGAGGATCCGGCCGGCGTGGGTGGCGTTCAGGTGTATCCCGTGCAGTGCGGCGGCCTCCATGGCGGCCTTGACGCTGAAGGTCGACAGGTAGGCCGCAAAGAAGGCGGCAACCCCATCCTTCGTTTCCGGATCGATCACCCAGTGCTTATCCTTGATCCGATAGCCGAGCGCCGGCCGACCGACGGCCTCACCCTTTGTCCGCTTATAGTCTGCCGCGACCTTGATGCGCTCCGACGTGCGGTCCGCCTCGTCCTGGGCGACAGCGAGCATGATATTGACCTTGAACCGGCCTGAGGCCGTCTCGGTCTCGTAGTCCTCCTGGATGGCGCGCCATTTGACATTTTGCGATGCAAGGATCGACTGGACCTCATAATAATCGGCCACGTTTCGGAACCAGCGGTCGAGCTTTGTGAAGATTACAAGATCGATTTTTCCGGTGCGGACGTCGTCCAGCAGACGGAGCATGGAAGGGCGTTTGGTATACTTCGCCCTGGCGGAGAGGCCGGCGTCGTTATACACATCGACGATACGGTGGTTCCGCTCCTCTGCCCAGGCGCGGCAGGCGGTTACCTGCGCGTCGACGGAGATGCCGTGCAGCTTCTGCTCCTGCGTAGATACGCGAACGTAAATTGCGACGTTCATAGTTGCTCAAGTATCACCTCTTTACGGTCGCCCTTCGGGGCGGCTTTGTGCCGGGCGAGGGTCTCACCGTCGCCGTGGGCCTCGGCTTCCATGACCTTTCGGGACTTGCGGAGATGGATGGCATCGGGCATGGGGGAGCCTCCTTTCACGGGAGTCTTGACAAAAAACGTTATAGTTCATATTATAGTGCATATCGAGCTGGATTATAGTTTATAATAAAGCGGAGGCTTGCAACAGGAGGTAACGCCATGTCGATGCGACAGGAAGAGCGGGACGACATCCGCCGGAGGATCATTGAACAGCTGGGGAAAGCCCCGGAAGGTTTCTCCGCCTATGGCTTTGCAAAAGCGGAGGGGCTGACAACATCCACCATCTACCGGTATCTGGCCGCGATGGAAGCCGACGGCGAAATTCAGAGGGAAAAACGCGGACGGAAGAACGTATACAGACTGACCGAAAAACGACAGTTTTTTTCCGTAAGGCTGGCCGGGCTCTCCGAGGATGACGTATGGAGAAGAGACCTGGCTCCGTTCTTCTGCGATCTGCCGAAGGCGGCGAAGGACAACCTGGCGTTTGCGTTCACGGAAATGCTGAACAATGCCATCGACCATTCCGACGGGACGGACGCCCGGATCGGCCTGCGAAAGAACGGATACAGGGCGGAGGCGTATATCGCGGACAATGGCGTCGGCATCTTTACCAAGATCGCGGACGCAATGAAGCTGGAAGAAAAAAGCTTTGCCGTCCTGGAGCTGGCCAAGGGGAAATTCACAACGGAGCCGGACAGCCACACCGGAGAGGGCGTGTTCTTCAGCTCCAAGGTAATGGACGAGTTCGTGATCTTTTCGGACGGGCTTGTATTTCTCGGCGACGCGGACAGCACTGTCCCGATCATCGACCGGACGGAGTGGGGAGAGCGGGGGACGCTGGTGGTGATGTCGATCCTGTACGGTCACAGCAAGACGGCGCAGGAGGTTTTTGACAGCTTCACCCAGGCGCCGGAGGATTACGGCTTTTCCAAGACGCTGGTACCGGTCCGCCTGCTGGAATACGGCGACGAGGATCCGCTGGTTGTATCACGCTCTCAGGCGAAGCGGCTGATGGTGCGCTTCGATCGCTTTGAGAATATCGTGCTGGACTTCAGCGGCATTCGGGAGATCGGCCAGGGCTTTGCGGACGAGCTGTTCCGGGTCTTCCCGAGCCGGCATCCGGGAAGCACGCTGTATCCGATCCACTGCAGCGAAGCGGTCGAACGGATGATCGCCCGAGTGACAAGGAAAAAGGAATAGCCAGACATGCGCCGCTTGGTGGGAGTAAACCGCCGGGCGGCGTTTTTTAATACGGCGACGCGCCGGTGGCGGAGCCGATTATGCGCGCCATCGGAGTGCGCGGCAGTGGCTCATCGGTCCGGGTCGTATTGATCGCAGGCCTTCTCCAGCTTTTTGAAATCACAGCAGATGCGCAGCAGAAACTCGTTGTTTTTTCGGGTGACTGCATAATGAATGTGTTGACGAACAGTATCAAATATGATACTATGGAATTGCGAGGAAGGTGATGCTTATATGGAGATCGTGCTGAAGAAGCAGCCGCAGAAATATCTTGCCGGTGTGGACGCCAAGACGAGGCTCAAATTGGAAAATGCACTGGACGAATTATCCCGATTGGAGGGAGACATCGTATGCATCGACAAAAAGAAAAGCCGCTACCGCTATAAAATCCCACATTACCGCATAATCTTTGAATGGATAAAAGGACAGATCGTCATAACCGTTATCGAGATCAACACCAGGACGAACATCAAGTATTGAGGTGATACTATGAAGCATGAGCTGACACAGGAAGAGATCGAACGCCGCTTTGCGGAGATCGACGCACAGGGCGAGGAGCCGCTGATGCCGGAGGAAGCGGCAAGCCTGGCCGCCGCCGAGGCGATGGACGACGGCACCACGATGACGCTGGAGGAGTTCCGGGAGAGCCTGGAGGATTACAGCGGGAAGCTGGTGCTGCGGATTCCACGAAGCCTGCATAAGGCGCTCAAGGAGGAGGCCGCCGTCGAGGGCGTGAGCCTCAACCAGTATATGCTGTATAAGCTGGCGCGATAAAACCAACCGAACACGCTGCCGCCTGGGGAGACCCAATGTCATTAAGATAATGTCATTGACCAACGGAGGACTACTCACGAGAACGA
>CAYNZM010000046.1:0-14845 GCA_964401725.1 uncultured Oscillospiraceae bacterium | reverse complement strand
CCCCGCCGCCGTGTCTGCACCTGCCAGAAGTGCATCCGTACCGGCGATATCGAGAACATCGGCAAGACTGCCCGCCACGGCACCTACTTTGAGATGCTGGGCAACTTCTCCTTCGGTGATTACTTTAAGAAGGAAGCCATCGCCTGGAGCTGGGAGTTCCTGACCAAGGTGGTTGGTCTGAGTGAAGACCGGCTTTTCCCCTCCATCTATGAAAATGATGAGGAAGCTTTCGAAATCTGGAACAAGGACATCGGTGTCAAGCCTGAGAATATCGTCCGCTTCGGCAAGAAGGATAACTTCTGGGAGCATGGCTCCGGTCCCTGCGGCCCCTGCTCCGAAATCTACTATGACCGCGGACCCTCCTACGGCTGCGGTAAGCCCGGCTGCACCGTGGGCTGCGACTGCGACCGCTATATGGAGGTCTGGAACGTGGTCTTCTCCCAGTTTGACAACGACGGGAACGACCACTACACCGAGCTTGCCCAGAAGAACATCGACACCGGCATGGGCCTCGAGCGTCTGGCCGTCGTCTGCCAGGATGTGGACAGCCTCTTCGACGTGGACACGGTCATGAACATCACGAACGAGGTCTCGAAGCTCACCGGCGCTACCTACGGTCAGACCCACAAGATGGACGTGTCCCTCCGGGTCATCACGGACCACATCCGCGCCTCGACCATGATGATCTGCGACGGCGTCATGCCCTCGAACAACGGCCGGGGCTATGTCCTGCGCCGTCTGCTGCGCCGTGCCGCGCGGCATGGGCGTCTGCTCGGCATGAAGGAGCCCTTCCTCTATAGGCTCGTGGACATGGTCATCCACGAAAACGAGACGGCCTACCCCGACCTGCGGGAGAAGCAGGAGTACATCACGAAGCTCATCCTCGTGGAGGAGGAGAACTTCGGCCGTACCATTGACGGCGGTCTGCGCATCTTCGCGGAGACCCTCGCCGCCTGCAAGCAGACGGACGCCATGGTCTTCCCCGGCGACGCCGCCTTCCTCCTGCACGATACCTACGGCTTCCCCCTGGACCTCACCACCGATATGGCGGAGGAGGAGGGTATGTCCGTGGACGTGGAGCGCTTCCGGCAGCTCATGGAGAACCAGCGCCAGATGGCCCGGGATGCCCTGGGCGACGGCAAGGACGCCTGGAAGGGCATCGACCTGGGTCTCGACAACACTCCCACCGAGTTTACCGGCTACGACCGTCTGGACGGGGAGAGCACCATCCTCGCCATGGTCATCAACGACGAGCTTACCCACGAGATCGCCACCGGCGGCGAGGCCATCATCGTTCTGGACAAGACCCCGTTCTATGCCGAGATGGGCGGTCAGACTGCGGACCACGGCCTTCTGCGGGGTGCGGATGGCTCGTGCTTCGAGGTCCACGACGTCCAGAAGAACAAGGGCGGAAAATACCTGCATTACGGCCGGGTCGTCGCCGGCGGCTTCAAGGTGGGAGAAACGGTCACCGCCGAGGTGGACGCCGAGCGCCGGGAGGCCATCTGCCGCGCTCACTCCGCGACGCACCTGCTCCAGAAAGCCCTGCAGGAGGTCCTGGGCGATCACGTGCACCAGGCCGGTTCCTTCGTGGAGCCCGATCACCTGCGCTTCGACTTCACCCACTTCTCCGCCATGACCCCGGACGAACTCATGCGGGTCTCCATGAAGGTCAGCGACGAGATCCTGAAGGGCGACGGCGTGTCCGTCTGCGAGATGCCCATCGCGGAGGCCCAGAAGAAGGGCGCCATGGCACTCTTCGGCGAGAAATACGGCGACGTGGTCCGGGTGGTGGACATGGGCGGCTGGTCCGTGGAGCTCTGCGGCGGCACCCATGTGGACAACACCGCGAAGGTCGGTCCCTTCCGTATCGTGAGCGAAAGCTCCGTGGCCTCCGGCGTGCGGCGCATCGAGGCCGTCACCGGCAAGGCCTTCCTCATCCAGGCCGAGGATGCCTACCACATGCTCTCGAAGGGTGCGTCCATCCTCAAGACCAACCCCGCGGAGCTTCTCGGACGCCTCGAGAACACCCTCGCGGAGATGAAGGCCATGCGGCAGGACATGGAAAAGCTCAAGGACAAGCTCCTGGCCGGGGACGTGGACCGCTTCCTCTTTGCCTCGAAGAAGATCGGGGATCTCAAGGTCCTCACCGCCACCCGCTCCGATATGGAGGTGGCGGACCTGCGGAAGCTGGGGGATTTCCTCCGGGATAAGGAGCCGAGTGTCGTGGCGGTCCTTGCCGCGGTGAACGGCGAGAAGGTCACCTTCCTCTGCGTCTGCGGCAAGGAAGCCGTGGCGAAGGGCGTGAGGGCCGGCGACGTCATCCGCGAGGTCTCCGCCATCGCCGGCGGCAGGGGCGGCGGCAAGCCTGACTCCGCCATGGGCGGCGGCACGAACGTGCTCAAGACGGACGACGCGCTGGCCATCGTGGATGATCTCGTGGCGGAGAAGCTCGGCATCGCCTGAGGGCGTTGGATCTTTTTCCGCATGGCGTCATCTCGCTCGGTCGACGTACTCACGGTACGCCTTCCCTTGCTCGATTTAGCCCTGCGAAAAAATCTCTCAACGCGCATAATCAAATGGAGAAACATAGGAGTATCACCATGTCCGACGTGAAGAATTTCGACAGCGACTGCCTGTTCTGCAACATCATAAAAGGCAATATCCCCTCCGCCAAGGTGTACGAGGACGAGCTCTGCTACGCCTTCCGGGACATCGCGCCGCAGGCGCCGACGCATATCCTCGTCATCCCCAAGGAGCATATCGCCTCCGCCGATGCGCTGAACGCGGAAAACGCTTCTCTCGCCGCGCATATCCTCGCCGTCGTTCCGCAGATCGCGGCGGCGGAGGGACTGACCGGCGGCTACCGCATCGTCTCGAATGTCGGGGCCGACGCGGGTCAGACCGTGCATCATCTGCATTTCCACATTCTCGGCGGCCGTCGTCTGGACGACCGCATGGCGTAACGACCATCGGAAACGGCGTTGCGAAAGCTCGTTTGGATCGCCGGCGGGTTTGCCGCGGCGGCGTTTCTGGCGGAATACTTTCTTCCGGTCCGGGGGCTGCCGTATATCGCGGCAGCCCTCGCTCTGTCGGGAGCTTTGCTGGTTCCCCTGCGGAAGCTCCGTATCCGTCCGGCGGGGATGCTGCTGCTGTTCTCCGCGGCGGCGGGGATGCTGTACTGGTGGGGCTGGTATGAAATCCATGTGGCGACCTGGGAGGCGCTGGCGGGGCAGACCGTATCCCTCACCGCCCGGGTGACGGACTATCCGCTGGAGAAAGACCATTATACCCGTCTGTCCGTGACGGTCACGGAGGGTGCTCCGCACGAAAAGGGGTATCTATATCTCTACGACCGGGAGCTCCCGGCGCTGGAGCCGGGGGATGTGATCGCCTGCGATGTCCGCCTGCGGTCCGCGCTGACCTATGGGGAGGAGCGCAGCCATTCCCTCTCCTCCGTCGGACGGTATTTCCGCGGGACCATCGTGGGCGAGGCTGCCGTTGTCGGTCATTCCGGGGGACGCTGGAGGTATCTGCCCCAGACCGCCGCCCGGTGGGTGAGCGAGAGCTGCGAGACCCTGTTTCCCGGGCAGCTCGGCATCTTTATGAAAGCCCTGCTTACGGGGGATAAATCCGACCTCTACGACGATCCGGAGCTCTATGGCGATATGCGCTCCGCCGGCGTCCTGCATGCCGTGGCGGTGAGCGGGATGCATGTGTTCATGCTCATGGCGTTCGTCCGGTTCCTGTTCGGCCGGGGACGAATGACGACGCTGCTGTGTTATCCGATCCTGCTGTTTTTCGTGTTCATGAGCGGCGCGGGCGCGTCCGTGGTCCGGGCGGCGGTGATGCAGGCGGTGTATATGAGCGCGCCGATCGTGAACCGGGAGAGCGACGGTCCTTCGGCCCTCTCGGCGGCGCTGCTGCTGCTGCTTTTGGCCAATCCCCTCTCCATCGCCGGCATCGCCCTGCAGCTCAGCTTTGCCTGTATGCTGGGCTACGTCGTGTTCATGCCCCGGCTCATGGCGGTGGTGCATAGGAAGCGATTTCTGAGCCATACCCTGCTGGGCACCGTATATCTGAGCATTGCGGCCACCTTTTCCGCGACGGTGTTCTCCCTGCCGTTGGCGGCGTATTATTTTGGCTCGGTGCCGCTGCTGGCATGGCTTGCGAACTTGTTTGCACTGCCTGTGGTGGAGCTTCTGTTCACGGGCGGATATGTCCTGTGCGTTGTGAACGCGGTCCTTCCGGTGCTGGCCTATTGGCTGGGCTGGGTGTTTTCCTGGGGCGTGCGGTACTGCCTGTTTGTGTTCCGGGCCGTGGGGCGTCTGCCCTTTGCGTGCCTGTATACCGTCGATCCGAAGGCCGTGGTCTGGGTCGTTCTGCTGTATGCGCTGCCGGCGGCGTGGTTTTTCCTGCGAAAGCGGGGAATAAGAATCTCCCCGGCGGTCCCGGCGGAACTGATCGCCATGGCCCTGTGCGGCATCTTCGTGTGGAATGCCGCCGCGTTGGGCCTGGGTCGGCGGGAATGTACCGTGCTGGACGTGGGCCAGGGGGAGTGCGTCGTCCTGTTCGACCGGGAGACGGCGGTGGTTGTGGACTGCGGCGGCTCCGGGTCCATGAACGCCGGGAATGTGGCGGGGGATGCCCTGCGCGCCGCCGGGGTGAAGGCGGTGGATGTCCTCGTTCTGACCCATCTGGACGACGACCACGTAAACGGCGTGGAGACGCTTCTCTACCGCCTGCCGGTGGGAACGGTGGTCCTGCCGGCGTCGGCGTCGGAAACCGACCGGGCGGAGATCGAGGCTGCGGCGGACCGATACGGCGCGGAGGTCGTGCCGCTTTCGGACGACACGGCTACGACCCTGGGGGAGCTTATGCTGACGCTTCGCTGTCCCATCGAGGGCGGGAGCGACAACGACAGCGGCATCGTCGTCGAGGCGGCGTATCCGGGCTTCACGGCCCTCATCATGGGCGACGCCGGCGAAAAAACGGAGCTTGCCCTGCTTCGGCAGGGGAATGTACCGGATGTCGATCTTCTTGTGGTGGGGCATCACGGTTCCGCGACGGCCTCCGGCGATCTGTTTCTCCGGGCGGCGCAGGCGGAGCATGCCGTGATCTCGGTGGGAGCAAACTATTACGGTCTGCCGGCGGAGGAGACTCTCGCCCGGCTGGATCGATATTGCGGCGAGACGCTGCGCACGGACGAGCTCGGGTCCGTGGTATTTGATTTGCAAACGGAGGTGCCGTGAATGGCGCGAGAAAAGAAACCGCCCTTTGACTACGGCGCGGAGCTCAGAAAGCTCCGGGCGGAGGGTCCGGCGCGGCTGTATATGCTGCGGGGGGAGGAGGATTATCTCCGGGACAGCTTCCTCGCGGAGCTTCGCGCATTTTGCGTGGCGGAGGGCACGGAGGCCTTCAACCTCCATCGCTTCCGCGGTCCGGCTCTGGACATGACCGCCTTCCGGGACGCGGTGGAGGCCATGCCCTTTCTCGGAGATCGTACGCTGGTGGAGGTCCGGGACCTGGATGTCAACCGCGTTTCGGCCTACGATCCCGACGGCCTGAAGGCCATCCTGACGGACCTGCCCGACTGGGTGACGGTGGCCTTCGTCTTCGCCCCGGGGTACAACCCGGACGGCAAGCTGACGGCGGTGAAGACCATCCGCAAGCTGGGTGTCGATCTCGAATTCACCTCCCCCGGGGAGGGGGATATGATCCGCTGGGTACGCCGCCGGACAGAGAGTCTCGGCAAGCGCATCGACGGGCAGACCGCGAGCTATCTGCTGTTTGTCTGCGGCAGCCGCATGAACGCGCTGATCCCGGAGATCACGAAAATCTGCGGCGCGGCGTCCGGGGAGGAGATCACCCGCCGAGACATCGACGCCGTGGCGAAAAAAATGCCGGAGACTACGATTTTCCAGCTCACAGACGCCCTGGGCGGGAAAGACTACGACAAGGCGGCGCGGCTGCTGGCGGACCTTCTCGCGGACCCGGACGAGCCGCCCCAGCGGCAGATCATCCTCATCAGCGAGCAGTTTCGGCGGCTGTATGTGGCCCGGCTCGCGGCGGACGAGCGTCTGCCGGAGAGCTACATCACCGACTGCGTCCCGGAGCTCACCGGGAAGAATTACCCGCTGAGCCTTCTCAAAAAAACCTGCCGCAGCTTTTCCCGTGCCCGTCTGGCCCGGGCGGTGAAGCTCTGCGCGGCATGCGAGTTTGCCATGCGGGACGGAGGACCGGACGAGGCGGCGCTTCTCGAGGAGCTTCTCATGCGCCTCGCGCTGGACAGAGCATGATCCGCGTCCGGGAGGCCATCGTGGTGGAGGGACGCTACGACAAGGCGGCTCTCGCGTCCGTGGCGGACGCCGTGATCCTGGAGACCTCCGGCTTCGGAATCTTCTCCGACCGGGAGAAGTTGTCCCTTCTGCGCCGGGTTGCCGAGGCCCGGGGTCTTATCGTCCTAACCGACAGCGACGGCGGGGGATTTCTCATCCGCAGCTTCCTCAAAAGCGCTGTCGATCCCGCTCTCGTGAAGCATGCGTACATCCCGGACATCCCCGGCAAGGAGCGCCGCAAGCGCCGTCCGGGGAAGGAGGGAAAGCTCGGAGTGGAGGGCATGAGCGCCGAGACGCTTCTATCCGCCCTGCGCCGGGCCGGGGCGACCATCGAAGGAGAAAATGCGCCGGCGCCGGAGAAAACGCCCATGACGAAGGCAGACTTCTATGCCCTGGGCCTGACGGGGCGACCGGACAGCGCCGCCCGCCGGGACGCGGTGAAGCGGCATTTCGACTTGCCGGAGCGCCTCACGCCGAACGCCCTGCTGGACGTGCTGAACGTCCTCACGACGAGGGAGGAGCTTGCCGCCGCCCTGGCATCGCTGCCGCTCGACAAAGCCCGGTAAAACCGGCGGCCCTTCGCGGGATTTCGGGGTATTTATTGCAATTGTGCGCTCCGTGTGCTACAATCATAGGAAAAATGCTCAGTCATTTGCGGAGAATCCACAACGGCCGTCCTCGGGCCTCGGCTTGGATTCGGCAGGAGGAAGCATCCATGAAGCGCAAAGCGAAGCGTCCCTTTATATTCATGCTGCGGGTATTGACGGCGGTTCTGAACGCTGTCTGCTTTTTCGCGCTTTTTTCTCTCGACAATCCGTTTCTTTTGGTGTTCAACCGGACCTCTCTGATTGTGGGATTGTCCTTTTTCATCGTCTACATCCTCATGGCGAACGTCTATGGCGGCTTTGACATCGGGACCCGGAAGAGCCGTTCCATCGTGTTTTCCATGGCGATGGTCGTTTTCTTTTCCGACCTGGTGGCGCATCTTTTCATGTGCATCATGGACTATACCATCGTCAACAACGGGCGGTTTGTCTACGAACGTCCGCTGGTGCTGCTGGCGGTAATCGTTCTGCAGATTGCCGTCACCACCGCGCTGGCCTTTGGGGGGAACGGACTGTACTTCAAAAACCAGCCGCCGCAGCACTGCCTTGTCATCGTCCGCCGCGGCGAGCCGTACGAGGAGTGGCTTCAGAAGATCACCCGCTACCGCAAGCAGTTTTCCGTGGAGCATGTCGCCTACACCGACGACCCGGACGTCTTCCGGCAGATCGAGCTGGCGGATACTGTGTTCGTCTATAACCTCGTGGAATCCGAGCGGCAGCCGTATCTGACCTACGCCTACCAGACGCAGAAGGACTTCTACTACAGCATGGAGCTGTCGGATGTCGTTGGCCAGGGCGGCGAGCAGGTCTTTTTTGACGATACCGCGATGATCTATGCCGAGGCGGACAAAATGTCCGAAAGAGGACTGGTCGCCAAGCGCATCGGCGATATTTTCATCTCGCTGCTCGGCCTGATCCTCACCTCTCCGATCCTTCTCGCGGCGGCGATCGCCATCAAGCTCGAGGACGGCGGCGAGATTTTCTACCGCCAGCAGCGCGCTACCTATGGCGGTCGGGCGTTCAACATCGTGAAATTCCGCTCCATGCGCGGCGATGTGGGGGATGTTCATCGCTCGGTGATGAGTGACGACGACCGCATCACCCGCGTTGGGCGTGTGCTCCGCAAGTACCGCCTCGACGAGCTTCCGCAGCTCTGGAACGTCCTCGTGGGCGACATGAGCGTCGTCGGCCCCCGGCCGGAGATGCTGGAAAACGTCCAAAAATACACTCGCGACCTGCCGCAGTTTTCCTACCGCCTGCGCGCCAAGGCCGGGATGACGGGCATGGCCCAGGTGTACGGACGCTATAACACCTCCCCGAAGGACAAACTCATTCTGGACATGCTCTATATCGAAAATTTCTCCGTCTGGCTCGATATGAAGCTCATTCTCCGCACGGTGATGGTCCTGTTCACCCCGGACTACAGCACGGAGGCGTTTTCGACCGACGCCGCCCCGGAAACAAAGGAGGAACGGCCGTGAGGATCGCCCTGGTTGCCTACGACGTGGCTTTTCCGGGGGAGAAGGGTCTCAGCCGGATGTATTACCTCGCGGAGCTTTTCTGCCGGTGCGGATACGAGGTCGACCTCATCACCAGCACCTTCCAGCACTGGGAAAAGCGCTTCCGCACAGCGGAGGAAATGACCGACTTCCGCCGGAACGCCGCCTGTAAGATCACCTTCGTCCACCAGCTTGGATATACGAAAAACATTCAGCTCCGGCGCGTCCGGAGCTATCGTGTTATGTCGCGGAACATCCAGGCACATCTGGAGGCGAACAACTACGACCTCGTGTACTGCCTCATTCCCGACAACCACATCACCGCCGCAGCCGGGCGGTACGCGAAGAGCCGCGGCATCCCGTTCATCGTGGACGTGGAGGACCTCTGGCCGGAGGCCATGCGCATGGTGCTGGACGTTCCTATCCTGAGCGACATCCTGTTCTCCGGCTTCGCGGCGGACGCAAAGACGGCGTACCGCCTGGCGGACGGCGTCGTGGGTTCTTCGGACCGCTACCGGGATGAGCCGCTGCAATACGGCATCCGTGTCCCCAAGACCGCGACGGTGTACGTCGGAAATGACCTTGCGGCCTTCGACGCCGGGGTGGAGGAGAATCTCCCGGCGATCGAAAAGCCGGAGGGTGAGTTTTGGGTCACCTACGCCGGGACCCTCGGCACGAGCTACGACATCCCGAGCCTGATCCGCGCGGCGGACATCCTCCGTGCCCGGGGCGCGGAGGTCCAGGTCCTGATCCTGGGCGACGGCCCCCTGCGGGCGGAGTTCGAGGTCCTGGCGGGGTTGCTTTCCGGGAATGTGCGCTTTCTGGGCTATACGGCCTATCCCGTTATGGCGGCGTATCTGCGCGCCTCGGATGTGCTCGTGAATTCCCTTGTGAAAAAGGCGCCGCAGGGCATCGTGACGAAGGTCGGGGACTATCTCGCCGCGGGACGGCCGATGCTGAACACCGGCCTGGACGGGGAATTCCGCGCCAAGGCGGAGGCGGACGGCTTCGGACGGAACGTGCCCCCCGAGGACCCGGAGGCGCTGGCCGACGCCATCGAAGCCATGAAAAACGATCCCGTCCTGCGGCGGGAGATGGGAGAGAAGGCCCGCGTCGTGGCGGAGGAGCAGTTCAACCGGCCGGTATCGTATCGGCGGATCATCCGCATGGCGGACGAGCTGCTCGGCGTGGAGAGGGAGCGAGAGCCATGCTGATAGACATCATCGTCCCGGTGTACAACGGCGCTGCGTATCTGGATGATTTCTTTGCCATGTTCGAGCCCCAGGCGGGTGGGGATGTCCGCTTCCTGTTCGTGGACGACGGCTCCGCCGACGGCTCCGGCGCGATGCTGGAGGAGATGGCTGCACGCCGGAGCTTTCCCGGCAGGGTGCTTCGCCAGGAGCACGCCGGCGTCAGCGCGGCCCGGAACGCGGGCATGGCGGCGTCGGACGCGGATTTTATCGCTTTCTTTGATGTGGACGATCTCGCCGCGCCGGACTATATTTCCGCGCTGAAAACTGCGGCGTCTCAGGGTGGCTTTGATCTTTTCCTGTTCCGGCAGACGCGCGTGACGGACCCGTCGCAGACGCTTCCGGCGTCGGGGGAATGCGAAACCGCATTCCGACCGGCGGAGGAGGTCCTGCGGACGTTTCTCTCCGACCCCACGCGCCTCGGGGTGTATGACCTCCTGCTGCGCCGGGACTGGGCGGAGAGCGTGTCCCTGCGCTTTGCCGAGGGCTTCGCCTACTATGAGGACTATGATTTTCTCTTCCGGGCGTTTGCCCAGGCCCGGCGTATTCTTTGCACCGACCGCGTGCTGTACGGCTATGTCCTGCGGGACGGCTCGGCCATGGCGCGGTTCTCGGCGGAGCGCACGCGGTGTCTCCGGCTTTTGAGAGAGCTGGAGCCGTGGCTTTCGGAGCAGGCGGCTGGTTTTGCGGACGACTACCGAAAATGGGGCGTTGCCCGCCTGTACTGGTCCGTGCTGTGGCAGGCGGCGCTGGCGTCGCCGTCGTGGGAGACGTTCCGGCGGTTCGCGATAACCACCCACGCGGATGTGTATCTGCGATGTTTGAGGGATTTTCCCGAACGGCGTGTGCGGCTGTCGAGCCGGGTGTTCGGCGTGTCGATGCGCGCGTATTACCATGCCGTGCGCCGGGTCGGCGGGAGACGCTCCCGAGTGCACGCGGTCCCGGCGGAGACGCTGACCGCGGCGGCGAAGGCATGCCCGGACCCGCGCCGGGTCCTCGTCTATGGCATGACGGCAAATCCCGGCGGCATCGAGACGTATTTGCTGGGCCTGTTCCGCCGTCAGCCGGCGGGAACATTTGACTTTCTCTGCGATTTTCCGACCATCGTTTCGGCCGATGAACTGGCCCGGAAGGGCTCCGCTGTGCATTTCATCCCGGAGAAGAGCCGGGACCTGCGGGGGCATCTGGCGGGCACGGCCCGGGTGCTTCGGGCGCATCCCGAGTACACGGCGGTGTATTTCAACGTTCTGGACGCCGGGTGTGTTTTCCCGGCGGCGGTCGCGTGGCTGCATGGACGGCGGATCGTGGTCCACAGCCACAACAGCGCGACGGACAAAACCCGCCTGCATCGGCTCTGCCGGGGACCTCTGGGCCTCATCACGGCGGGCCGCGCGGCCTGCTCCGACCTCGCGGCGGCGTATATGTTCGGTCGTCGGGCGGGGGAGGCGCTGTTCATCCCGAACGCCATCGACGCGAAAAAATTTTCCTTCGATCCCGCGGTCCGGGAGGCAACGCGCGCGGAGCTTGCCCTTGGCGACCGATTGACCTTGTGTCATGTGGGGCGGGTCACGCCGCAGAAAAATCCGCTGTTTCTCGTGGATATTCTGGAAGAGCTGCGAAAATCGGACCCGGAGGCCTTGCTGCTGCACGCGGGGGACGGGGAGATGGCGGAGGAGTTCGATGCCCGCATTCGGGAGCGGGGCCTGACGGAGCACCTGCGGCGGCTCGGCGTGCGGTCGGATATTTCAGACATCCTGCAGGCGGCGGACGTGTTTCTGCTGCCGAGCCGGTACGAGGGCCTCTCCATCGCGCTTTTGGAAGCCCAGGCTGCGGGGCTGCCCTGCGTGGTATCCGACGCGGTGACGCCCCAGGCGGACGCCACCGAGCTTGTGCGCCATGTCCCTCTCGCCCAGTCGGCGGAGGCATGGGCGGCGGCGGTGCAAACGGCGGCGCTGATGCCGCGGCGGGATACCTTCGACGATCTCGTGCGCGCGGGGTTCGACATTTCCTGCTGTGAGGAGCAGGATCGGCGTCTCATGGCGCTGCTGTGGGGGGATCGAGCATGAACTATTACCTCAGCGAGCGCGGCATT
Organism: uncultured Oscillospiraceae bacterium; assembly: GCA_964401725.1. Taxonomy (GTDB): domain Bacteria; phylum Bacillota; class Clostridia; order Oscillospirales; family Oscillospiraceae; genus CAJOIG01. Next base: position 3,061 of record CAYNZM010000046.1, on the reverse strand, counting down.
CCCGGGGAAAGGCGCCGCACCGCCTGGTCCAAGGCCCGGGAGGACGCCGACGCGATCTGCGCTTCCGAGGGCTTTCATGCGCTCTGTCTCCGACCGGAGTCGGACGACCGGGCAGCCGGGAATCTGGCGGCGAAGCTGCGCGGGCATTGGGACGAAAAAAAACAGCTTGCGGAGCTCTTTTGTCCGCTGGCGGCGGGGGATGCGCTGTTTCTGCAGCTTCCGCTGGTGAACAACTGTCTGTTCCTCGCGGGGCTGCTGCGGTCCCTGCGGCGCGGCGGCGTGCGCGTCATCGCCCTCGTCCACGATCTGGAGCTTCTGCGCATGAGCCTTGTGGATAATATCAGGCTGCGTTCCCGGCTGCGGATGCGGGCGGAGGAATCGAGCGTCCTCGCCCAGTGCGACCGGATCATCGTCCACAACGACCGGATGCGGACGTTTCTGGCGGAGCGTGGCATCCCGGCGGAGCGCATGGTCCCGCTGGGACTGTTTGATTACCTCATGGCGGAGGATACCGCCCGGGCGGTGGCGGCGCGTCTGCCATCGTCGGACCGGGAAAGCCTCGTCATCGCGGGAAATCTCTCGCCGGAGAAGGCGGGCTATGTCTATGACCTGCCCACGGAGGGAATGTTTGAACTGTATGGCGTGGGCTTTGCAGCGTCTGGCGGCACGAATGTCCGGTATCACGGCTCATACCGGCCCGAAGAGCTTCCCGCGGTTTTGTCCGGCGGCTTTGGACTCGTGTGGGACGGTCCCAGCGCGAAGACCTGCGCCGGACCCTACGGCGAATACCTGCGGTACAACGATCCGCACAAGACCTCTCTGTACCTCGCCTCCGGCTTCCCGGTGGTGATCTGGGACCAGGCGGCGCTGGCGGAGCTCGTGGTTCGGGAGGGCGTCGGCCTCACGGCGGCGTCCATCGCCGAGGCGGTGGACAAGGTGCGGCGGCTGACGGATGAGGAGTATCGGGCCTGCGCCGCGGCGACGCGGAACTTTGGCCGAAAGCTGCGGCAGGGCGGATTTCTGCGGGAGGCTCTGCGGAGGAGCCTGGATGATCGCTGACCGCCTCTCCATCAGCGCACCGGGACCGATGTTCGTGTAGCTTTTCCCGCGCGCAACCCGCTGAGATACAGCCATTTTCTGGAAAAGTCGAAGGAGGATCCAATGCAGAAGACGCGATCCGTTCGCTTCAACTTCATAATGAACTTCCTTCTGACGGCGACATCTATGGTGTTCCCGCTCATCACGCACCCCTATGTGGCCCGGGTGCTGGGTCCGGCGGGAACCGGGCGGACGACGTTTGCCGTCTCGGTCGTGAGCTATTTCATCATGCTCGCGATGCTCGGCATACCCACCTACGGCATTCGTGCCTGTGCGCAGGTGCGGGACGATAAGGAAAAACTCTCAAAGACGGTGCAGGAGCTCATGATCGTGAACATAGCCATGGCGCTGGCGTGCTATGTCCTGCTGGCGATCTGTGTTGCGCTGATCGGGCGATTCCGGGAGGTGCGGGTCCTGATCTGGGTGTCCAGCACCGGCATCCTGCTCAACGCCGTCGGCGTCAATTGGTTCTATTCCGCCATTGAGGACTACGCCTACATCACCGTTCGATCCATCGCTTTCAAGGTCCTGTCCATCGTGGTGATGTTCCTGTTCGTCCGCTCGCCGGAGGACGTGGTCTGGTACGCCGTGGTGACCCTGATCGCGTCTTACGGGTCGTATATCCTGAACTTTTTCCGGCTGCGAAGGTTCATCACCTTCCGGCGCTTCGAGCATTACAGCTTCCTTCCCCATGTCAAGGTCTCGCTGGTCTTTTTCGCCATGGCGGTGGCCACGACAGTGTATACGAACCTGGATGTCGTGATGCTCGGCCTCCTGACGAGTGACGCGGAGGTGGGCTACTACAACGCCGCCGTGCGGGTGAAGAGCATCCTTGTGAGCCTGGTCACAAGCCTCGGCGCCGTTCTGCTTCCGCGGCTTTCCTACTACGTCGAAAAAGGCGCGAGGGCGGAGTTTTCCGCCATGCTGCGGAAGGCCGTAGGCTTTGTGCTGTATGCCGCCGTGCCGCTGACGGCGTTTTTCATGCTGACCGCGGAGGAGACGGTCCTTATCCTCTCCGGCGGTGAGTTCCGTCCGGCCATCCCTGCCATGCGGATCATCATGCCCACAGTCCTTTTTATCGGGCTCACGAACATCCTCGGCATGCAGATCATGGTCCCCAACGGGCAGGAGAAGAAGGTGACGCTCTCGGTGACCGTGGGCGGCGTCGTGGACCTTGTGTTGAACGCCGCGCTCATCCCGAGGCTTGGCGCGTCCGGCGCGGCGCTGGGAACTCTTGTTGCAGAGCTCGCCGTGCTGATTGTCCAGCTTTTCATGACGCGGGACATCCTGCGTGCGCTGCCGAGGCTTTCCGTCTGGCGCATCCTGGTCGGTACGGCGCTGGGCCTGGGCGGTGCGGCGATCGTGAAGCTCTTTGCGCCGATCCCCTGGCGGCTTGTGCTGTTCATCGCGGAGGCCGCTGCCTTCGGCGTCATCTACGGCGGCTTCTCGCTTGTCAGCCGGGAGCCGATCCTGCGGGAAGCCGTCCCGGACCGCCTCCGGCGTTTTCTGCCGGGCGGCAAAACCGGCGGATAGGAGGTGCGGATATGAAACCCTATGATTACCTCATCGTCGGCGCGGGTCTGTACGGCGCGGTGTTCGCCCGGGAGATGACCGGCGCCGGAATGCGTGTCCTCGTCATTGACAAACGCTCCCACATCGCCGGTAACGTCTATACCGAGCGCCGGGAGGACATCCATGTCCATATCTACGGCGCGCATATCTTCCACACCAACAACACGCCGGTGTGGAATTATGTAAACCGCTTTGCGGATTTCAACCGCTTCACCAATTCCCCGGTGGCGAATTATCGCGGCGAGCTGTATTCCCTGCCGTTCAACATGTATACCTTCCACCAAATGTGGGGCGTCGTGACGCCCGCTGAGGCCGCCGCGAAGATCGAGGAGCAGCGCCGCGCCGCCGGGATCACGGAACCGAAGAACCTGGAGGAGCAGGCCATCTCCCT
>CAYNZM010000045.1:0-15242 GCA_964401725.1 uncultured Oscillospiraceae bacterium | reverse complement strand
ACCCTCTTTCGAGTGCGAGGTATTCCTTTGTGTCAGCCTATCTTAATGACATTGCCCATGTCGGGCAGCACTGGTTTTTGCGTTGTGCCGGATCATTCGTCCTCAGCGTCGTCGTCCTGGGTTTCCCGCTGGCGGTAGGCCGCCCGGGCAACGAGAACGCTCAGCTCGTACAGGCCCAGCATCGGGACGGCGGTCATGAGCTGGCTCAGCACGTCCGGCGGGGTGATGATAGCCGCGACGACGAAGATAAGGAGAACGGCGTATTTCCGGCCTTTGGCGAGCCACTCCGGCCGCAGAAACCCCAGGCGGGCGAGAAGAAAGCTCAAAACCGGCATCTCGAACACCGCGCCGAAGGCCACGAGCATCCCAAGAATGAAGCTCATGTAGCTGTTGAAGGAGATGTTCGCCGCGATGTCCCGCGAGCCGTTGAAGTCGTAGAGGAACCGCAGGGTCAGGGGCAGGATGAGGCCATAGCAGAAGGCCACTCCCAGAAGAAAAAACACGAATCCCGCGATCACCGCAGCCCGGGCGGAGGATGCCTCCCGATCGGTGAGTCCCGGCTGGACAAAGGCCCAGATCTGCCACAGGATCACCGGCGACGAGAACACCAGACCCAGCACCAACGCCAGCTTCATATAGCTCGTCAGAAGCTCCGACGGAGAAAGGTACACGAAATCGAAGCCCGTGCTGAGGGTCAGGGCCGCATCCACGAACCGCTGTATAAAGACGAAGCAGATCACCGACGCCGCAACGAACGTCACAGCACTCAGGAACACCCGGCGGCGCAATTCCCCCAGGTGTCCCGCGATGGTCATGGATTTTTCGTCCTGTTTTTTCGGCGCAGAGCTCAACGCTCGGGGTCGTAGGGCTTCTTCTCGTCCTCGGCGGGGGTCTCCGCCTCGGCCTTCTTCACCGGGGCTTCGTCCTCGTCATCGTCGTCCTCGTTGAGGCCCTTTTTGAAGTTGCCGATGGTCTTGCCCATGGATTTGCCCAGCTTCGGCAGGGCTTTCGGTCCAAAGATGATGAGCACGATCACCAGAATGACAAGAAGCTCCCAAATGCCCATTTTCATGTCAGTTTTCCTCCTGATGCAAAGTGTGTTCCGGAGCGGCAGGGGCTTCCTGCGGCTCCGGCGCAATGGGTCTGTTCACGGCGGCGTTTATATCGTTTTCCGCCGATTTCATATCATCTTCGATCTGTTTGGCGTCCGCCTCCACGGATTTTTCCAGGTTCTCCCCCATGGAGCGCAGGTCCTTGCCAATGTCCTCCACATCCTTGCGGATGTCCGTCAGCTCGTCCATTTCCTCCAGCTCCTTCGTGGCTTCGCGGATGTATTTTTTCACACCCCGGACCGCCTTGCCCAGGGCATGTCCCGCCTGGGGAAGTTTTTCCGGTCCCAGCACCACGAGGGCGATGATGAGCACGATGACGAGCTCTCCCCAACCGATTCTAGCTCCCATGGCTCATTCCTCCGGGATGGACGCTTCCGTAACAGCGTCCGGGGTGGGGATCGGAGACGGCGTTGGCTCCACGACGGAGGCTTCCGTCACCGAGTCGGCGTTCAGGTCCCGCAGGACCCGGACCACCGGCGGCGAAGAGGTCTCCTCCGCCGGGACAGAGGCTTCCGTCACCGCGTCCGGCGTGGATGTCGGGAGGATAGTCTCCGTCTCCGGGGCGGTGGCCTCGGTCACGGCGTCGGGCTGGGATGCCTCGCCGGAAGCAGTTTCCTCCGCCGGGACAGACGCTTCCGTGGAGGCGTCCGGCGCAGAAGCGGGAACACTCGCGCCGGCAGCAGGCGCGGCGGGATCAAAGCTCATGCAGGCATTGATAGCGGCGAGGGTGGCGCTGGAGGTGACCGTCGCGCCGGAGATGGCGTCGAGGTCATCGCCATACGCCTGCACGCCGGAGCGTCCGAGAAACTGCGCGGCGTACCACGGCTGTAAAACGCCGTCGCCCCGGCCTTCGGTTTCCATGAAGTTCTCGTTTCCGATGACGATGCCGGTGACGACGCCAAAATCATCAAAGGCCAGAGTCACGGTGATGGGTCCCTCCCCAAAGCCGGTGGCCTGGACGACGTAGCCGCTGTCGGACCGCCACCAGCCGTCGATGCCGGAGGCTCCGCCCATCCAGGTGACATTTTCCACACCCAGGGCGAGCTTCGTCTCCTCCGAGAGCATAAGCTCCTCCGCCGAGGTTCCGGAGCCGTCCGCGAGGAACGCGGTCATATATGCCAGGGCCTTGTTCACGCCGGAGACCACCGCCCCGGAGCTGATGGACGCGCCGGTGACGCTGTCGATGTTCTGTTTGAGGATCAGCATCCCGCTCACACCGCGGAACTGGTCCGTAAAGGCGGACTCCCGGGTCTTGGCCCCGAGGCCGCTGGTTTCGGAAAAGTCCGGTCCGCCCACGCTGATGGCTGTGACCGCGCCGGCGAGGTCCATGCCCACCGTGACTTCGATCTCGCCGCCGAAGCCGACGACGGTTACCTGGGCAATGTAGCCCAGGAGGTTCCCCTCCGCGTCGAAGGCCGCGAACACGCTGTCCACGGGGTCGTCCTCCGAAACGGAAAGCTCCGTCATCTCCGCCGCCGCGGGCATGACCGAGGTCCGGGCCGCCAACTGGGCCTCCAGGGCCGCGGCGTCAATGGCGTTTTTCGTGAGGGCGTACACGCCCGCGATGGCAAAGCTCATGACGATGGCCACGAGCATCAGCATCACGTATGGGGGTAAACGAAATTTTTGTCGATTCATACACACTCCCCCTGTCTCGCCTCCTATCATAGCACGACCCATTGCATGCAGGCAAGTAAAAATAGTATAAAAACGGATTGCAAAATAACAATTCTTTAACTATAATAGGCCTATGGAAAAACGATTTGACGAGCTTTTCCGGGACATTGCGGACATTCTGCGCCGAGACTGGGCCGGAATAGATATTCTGGGCAACCGGCTGGACCTGCGGTACTACAACACCGCCGTGGGCCAGGCGTGGCACGACCGCCGGCTGGACGAGCTGACCTTCCTGCGGTACACGAACGAGATGCTCGCCGCCACCGGGGACCGGCACCTGACCCTGGCTTTGCGTCCCTCGGAGCGCTATACGCCCTGGTGCTGCGGGTTTTTCACCCGGCGATACGGGGACAGCCTCTACGTCACCGACCTGCGGGGAGATGCAAGGCTTACCCCCGGGGACCGTATCACGGCGGTGAACGGCGCTTCCCCGTCCCGGCACCGGGCGGTCATCCAGAAGAATTTCTTCTACGCCGACGACCCGGAGCGGGAGGACTGGAACGGTCTTCTGAAGATGGCGGATTATATCGACGCAGAGCATGCGGACGGGTCCTGCGAGCAGCTTCCGCTGGAGCGGCATTCTCTCGCGCCGGTTCGGAAAACACCGGAACTGCATGCGCTTCCAAACGGGCGGATCGTGGACCTGCGGAATGTGGCGGACGTTTCGGACGACGAGCTAATGGACCTCCTGCCGCGGATATGTCGGGGACCGGCCCGGCTGTCGGACCTTACGGACACGGAGTTTTTCGTAAACTACACCCGCCGGAACTGCCTTGTGAAGGCCGCGGGCCTGCAGGGGATCGACGGTGCGGAGGGTTACATCGCGGAGCTGCGGGAAAAATCCGGCCAGGGCTTCCTGCCGGAGACGGACCGGGACGATGCCGTGATCGACGGCCATGCCCCGGAGCGGGTGATCGTCCTCACGGACACCTGGACCCGGGACGGAGCGGAAACGCTGGCCCTCGCCGCAAAACGCGCCGGAGCGACGCTTCTCGGGCGGGCGACCCTCGGGACCATCGACCTGGGCGGGGACGTATCTCTCGCGCTGGACGACCGCTATACCCTCACCTGGTCGACCCTCATCACAAAATCTGCCGCGGAGGGACGGACCCTTCCCGGCCGGGGCATCGAGCCGGATATATATATCCCCTGGACGCCGGCGGAGTGCCGGGAGGACATCCTCCTGCGCGAGGCCATGGAACGATTGGAAAAAATGTAAATATACATCTATCAGGAAGGAGAACGTATGGAAAACAAGAAGAAAAAGCTCTCCCGGCGCGAGTTTCTGAAGGGTGCCTCCGCTACGGCGGTGGGCGCGGCGGCGGTCAGCCTTCTCGGAACGAGCGTGTTCGCCTCCGGCGAGGCGGACGCCGTGACCGGGGCCAGCGAGCAGGAGGAACAGACCACCCGCCGTTCCGGCGGCGCCTCCAGCGGCTCCGGCGAGGTCACCCCCGGCGAAATCGTCTCCGGCGACCGTGTCTGGGGCTATTCCGGTCCCGGCGACTGGCTGGGCCAGGCCCCGGAGATCGACCCGGCGTCCATCAGCCGCACCGTGGACTGCGACGTGGCGGTCATCGGCCTCGGCCACGCCGGTGTGCAGGCGGTGCTGGCTGCGGCGGAGAAGGGCGCGAAGGTCGTGGGCGTGGAGAAGCATCCCAAGGACACCCACTCCTGGTTCGGCGAGGACTTTGGCTGCTGGAACTCCGACGTGCAGGTCAATCAGGCGGGCTTCGGCCCCTACGATCTCGGCGAGGTGGTGGATGAGTTCGTTACCCGGGGCGGCGGACGCTCGAACCCCGAGATCGTCCGGCTGTACGTCCACAACTCCGGCCCCACCATGGACCACATGCTGGAGGTCGCAAAGGAGATGGGCGTCGATCCCCGGGTCTACACCTACGACAACACAAAGGACGGCTGGCTCATCATCCAGGCGAACTTCGACTACGACAAATGGGCCTCCGGCGCGGACATCTACGACTGTCTGCGGAAGGACTACCCCATCTGGCCCGGCACGAAGACCTGGGCCGCCTCCTGTCAGTTCATGGGCGAATACAACGACCATCAGGTCTCCGGCGTCGCCGCAAACTCCAAGCTCCCCCTCGTGAACCAGGCCCTGCTCGACAAATCCGTCCGGGACTACGGTGCGGAGCTGATGTACGGCACCTCCGGCGTCGTCCTCGTGCAGGATGACAGCAAGGCCGTCACCGGCGTCATCGTCCAGGACGACGAGACGGGCAAGTACATCCTCCTGAACACCGCGAAGGGCGTCGTCATGGCGGGCGGCGACTACGCGGGCAACAAGGAAATGAGCTGGGCGCTTTTGAACGAGTACATGGAGCGCAACGAGCGTTCCGGCGGCACGGTGGACCGCTTCTATTCCTCCGGCCGGGACGGTTCCTCCGTGAAGATGATGTGCTGGGCGGGCGGCCTCGTGGAGCCGGCGCCCCGCGGGACGATGGTCCTGGGCGGCGGTCCGTCCGGCGGCCCCTGGGGCGCAAACTCCATGCTCTGGCTGAACGCTGAGGGCAAGCGCTTCACGAACGAAGGAAACGTCACCGCGGCCCAGACCGCCTGCGCCCGCCAAAAGCGGGGCACGGCCTGCCTCATTACCGATAAAAAATGGTTCAAGGCCCTCTGCGCCTGCGGTCTGGAGCACGGCGGTCCCAACGGCGGCCGCCCCCAGTTCTACCAGGACATCATCGACGGCATGAACGCCCTTACCCCCGGCAAACGGGCGAACATCATCGGCTGCACCGTGGCCGAGCGCATGGGCGGAAGCGTGATGTGCGCGGACTCCATCGAGGAGATCGCCCGGATGGTGGGCTACAGCGAAGCCGTGATCCCGAACGTCGTCGAGTCCGTGAAGCGCTACAACGAGATGTGCTATCAGGGCAGGGACGAGGACTTCGGCAAGCGCGCGGAAGCTCTCATCCCCGTGGACGAGGGTCCCTTCTACGCCTGCACCGGCTCTGTCGGCGGCGGAAACGCCAGCGTCACCATGGTCACCATGAGCGGCGTCATGACGGACAACCGCCTGAACGTCCTCGACCTGAACGGCAACAGCATCAAGGGCCTCTACACCTGCGGAAACTCCCTGGGCGGACGCTACGGCACGGGCTACTGCACCCCCTGCGCCGGGTCCTCCATCGGCATGGCGGGCACCCACGGCCGCCTCGCCGGACAGTTCGTCGTGGACGACAACTAATACCAAAAAAGCATATCGGACGACCTATTACGGGCCGTCCGATATTTTTATGCGTTCCTTCGGGTGATGCGCGGCGCGTCGCCCCGGGCGACGACGGGCTCCATGCCCACGGAGCGGATGCGTCCCTCCAGGCAGGCGCGGCACTCCGCCGCCTCGTCCCCGGTGCATATCTTGCCGTCGTAGAGAAGGTATTTGCCCCGCACGTCCACGGGAGACAGATTCGGCATGATGACATTCGCCCCGGCAAGAAGCCCCTTCTCCCGTCCCCGGGGATCGATGGTGCCGAGAGCCGTCGTCGCGGGGAGCAGCACCTCCGGAAACATCAGCCGCAGGACGCCCAGCAGGAAGATCGTCTGCTCCGCCGTGCCGGGAGTCCTGTCCCGGAAGGGGGTATCCTTGTGGGGGATGAAGGGTCCGACGCCGATCATATCCGGCCGCAGGTCCCGGAGAAACAGAAGGTCCGTGACAATGTGGTCCGTGGTCTGGTACGGTGCGCCGAGCATCATGCCCGCGCCGACCTGAAACCCGATGTCCCGCAGGTCATACAGGCATCGGAGGCGGTTTTCGAGGGACAGCTCCGGCGGGTGGAGCATGGCGTAATGGTCCGGGTCCGCCGTCTCATGGCGGAGAAGATAGCGGTCCGCCCCGGCGTCGAAATAGGACTGATAGCTCGCCCGGGAGCGTTCCCCGATGGAGAGGGTCACGGCGCAGTCGGGAAACTCCGTTTTGATGGAGGCCACGATGCGGCAGATGTCCCCGTCGGAGAAGGCCATGTCCTCCCCGCCCTGCAGGACGAAGGTGCGAAAGCCCAGGCCGTACCCGGTCCGGCAGCAGGAAAGGATCTCCTCCGGCGTCAGACGGTAGCGCTCGCAGCTTCGATTGCTCCGGCGCAGGCCGCAGTAGAGGCAGTCGTTTCGGCAGAAGCTCGTAAACTCGACAAGCCCGCGGAGATACACCCGGTTCCCGAAGTGCTCCTCTCTGCGCTGACGGGCCTTCGCGAAGAGATACTCCCCGCTGGCCTCGTCCCGCTCGTCGATGAGAGCGCGAAGCTCCTCCCGGGGGAGCGTTCCCGTCTCGAACAGCGCCTCGATGCGCTCGTTCTGGGTGCTCACAGCTTGGAGTACGCGGCCTTCACCGTGAGGCCCGCCAGCCTCCCCACCTTCCCCGTGAGAGCGCTGATCTCGTCCGCCGGGGCGTCGATGGCGACGCTGATGAGGGACACCTTTCGGGCGGGGTACGGGATGCCCATGCGTCCGATGATGAAGGCGCTGTACTCGTGCAGGAGAGCGTTCAGCTCCGGGACGCAGGAGGCGTCCTCCACCACGATGGCGATGACGGCCAGGCGTGTGTTTTGTTCGTTCATGTCAGTTCCTCCCTGTGTCGATGCGGTCCAGGATGCCCTTGACATAGGCGATGGTGATGCCGTAATTCGTCATGGGAACCCCGGCGTCCTTCGCCCGCTGGATGCGGGAGAGGACGTATTTGCGGTTGAACATGCATCCGCCGCACTGGATGACGAGATCATAGGATGCCAGGTCCTCGGGAAAGGCTTTGCCGGCGGTCACGTCCACCGTCAGCCCCTCCCCCACCCGGGCCCGGAGCATCCGGGGAATCTTGACCCGGCCGATGTCCTCGTCCAGCGGGGCATGGGTGCAGCACTCCGCGATGAGGACCCGGGAATGCTCCGTCAGCGTATCGATGGCGCGGACGCTGTCCACATAGTACGAAATATCCCCCTTGTACCCCGCGAAGAGCACGGAAAACGAGGTAAGCTTCGTTTTCTCCGGCTTTTGCTTATACACCGCGTCGAACACCTGGGAGTCCGTCACGATGAGGTCCGGCGGCTCCCGCAGACAGGAAACGGCCCGGGAAAGCTCTTCGAGCTGCACGCATAGAGCGACGCAGTGCCGGTCCAGCAGCTCCCGGATGGTCTGCACCTCCGGGACGATGAGCCGTCCCTCCGGGGCCTGGGGGTCCTGGGGCATCACAAGAAGGACCACGTCCCCCTCCCGCACGAGATTCCCCAGGATGTACGCCCGCTCCGCCGGACGGGACGCCGCGGCGATGAGCGCCTCCCGCAGCGCGTCCACTCCCTGCCCCGCGGCAGCGCTGACGGGGATGGGCTCGAGGCCCGTCTCCGAGCGGATGCGCTGGGTCAGGGCGGCGTTTTCGGCGTCGGAGCGGGTGTCGGCGCGGCTTAGGACGGCAACAGCAGGGGTGGATGCATCCCGGAAATAGGATAGCCAGCTTTTTTCCCGGGGCCAGTCGTCATCCGCCGGGAAGAGGACCACGGCGATGTCCGCGGACTCCGCCGCGTCCCGGGCGGCGGCCACGCGCATGGCGCCGACCTCGCCGGCGTCGTCAAAGCCCGCGGTGTCCAGCAGGACGCAGGGCCCGATGCCGTGGATCTCCATGGTCTTTTTGACGACGTCCGTGGTGGTTCCCGCCTCGGCAGACACAATGGACACGGGCTGATTGGCCAGGGCGTTTATGAGCGAGGATTTTCCCGCGTTCATCCGACCGAAAAAGCCGATATGGGTCCGCCGGGACACCGGCGCGGCGGTCATGGTCTTATCCATGGCTTGCCTCCTTGGAAAGAAATGCGTCCACCGAAAACCCCGGTCCGCAGAACACGGGAATGGACGCGCGGAAGATGCGCCCGGAATAGGCTTCGTGGGGAAAATCCAGGAAACGAACGCTTCCGTCCCTGGGCAGAACGGTCCGGTACAATGGGTCCGCGATGACGGCGTGGGACGAGCGGACCGCCGCCATGAGCTCCGCCTCGGGAAGTCCCTCGTCCTCGTCCGGCCAAAATGGATACGCCGTCGGCGCGTCCGGCAGAAGATTTACGGCGTTCGCGAGAGATTTTGCGAAGACCTCCTCCCCCACCACGAGAACGCCGCCTCCGGGAACAGCATACCGTTCCGTGTTTCCGAAGCTCCCCCAGGCGGTCCGGTCCTGTCTGTCCGCGATGGTCTGCGCCACGGCCCGGAGAAGGGCCTCGGTCTGCTCCGGTCCCACGGGAAGTCCTTCGACGATAGGGATGCCGGCGGTCTTTTTCATGTACTTCGCCGCCCTGCGTCCCGCGGAGGACACCACCACGTTCACCTTCGCCCGGAAAGCCCGGGTCACGGTGTCGAAGTCGTCCCCCATGGCCATGCAGCAGTTGACGGTGCACCCCGCGTCCTCAAAGGCCCGCCGCAGAGCCGTGACGTTGCCGTTCACGGAAAAATCCAGGGGCGTCACCCCCACGAGGTTCACGCTGTTTTCCGGAGCGTCGGAATGCAATGACGGATCGGCAAAGCGCTGCAAAAATGCCGTCAGCGCAAGGCCCACGCCGCTGGTGTAGCTTTTGAGTCCATCCGTGGGCACCGGCAGCACGGGAAGCCCCGTCTCCTGCTCGATGAGATAGGCCACGCCCCGGAAGTCGAAGGCGATGATATGGGGGATAGAGGCCCCGCAGAGGGTGATGAACCGGGGCGACAGGTCCCGCGCCGCCTGCTTCACGTCCCGGATGAGAACGTCGTCGTCTCCCATGACGGCGGTGATCTCGTCAAGGCCCGAGACGAACATCAGGCTGTCCGTATCGAACCAGCGGGGTTCGTCGTGGGTGGAATAGGTGGAGTTGCAGCCGGAGGGATCGTGCAGCACCGACATTCCGCCCAGCTCGTACAGCGCGGAGCACACGCCGGAGACGTCCGCCGTATAGGTGGAGGTGAACACATGGGTCTGGTAGTCCTTCTTCATATCATCCTTTCCGTCTCCCACCTGGTAACGTTACCGGGCTTGAGACCTTCTGACATCCATCGCAGCAAAGCGGGTCCAAAGTTCTTTTGGTTCCTTTTCTTTCAAGAAAAGGAACCGCACCCCCAGCCTTTCACTTGCACAAGCTCCCGCATGGGTTTTTCCTCTCGGTAGGCCTCCGCCATGAGGTCCAGGAGCCGACGGATGCCGCGATAGCCGTACATGCCCTCGTTTTCCACCACATTCACGAAATGATCCGTGTCGAGAAAATACGCGCTCTTCTGCCCGATGGCGAGGACGGGACCGTCGTGGCCCCGCTGCATGCGGCGGATGTTCCAGCCGAGGGACTGGTAGATTTTGAGTTCCGGCGCACGGGCCTGAAGGGCATCGAACACGTCTTGCGCCTCCGTGAACACGTCGATGAACACGGACTCCACCCGGAAGCCGTGGTCCAGAAGATACAGCGCCAGCTCCAGCGGACGATCCACGGCGGTATAGTCAAGGGAAACGGGCGTATCACCGACGAGAGCCAGAGTCCGCGCGGCGGCGGCCTCGGTTTCTTCCCGCTCGGCGGCGATATGCATCGGGGACAGCGGCGCAAGTCCGAAAGCCTCCGCCGCAGAACGCATGTCCTCGTCGATCTCGTCGTAGCGATAGCCCGGACGCATGGGAAGCCAGGTCTGCCCCAGGCGCAGGCGCATGTCCTTCGCGGCGGTGACGGCGGTGTTGTGGAAGGTGAAATTCACGCTGGACCCCGCCATGCGGAGAAAGTCGTCGTAGCTGCCGCAGGTCTGCAGCTGCAGGACCTCCACTCCGGAGGCCGTCAGAAAGACCGTCAGGTCACAGTATTCGCCGTAGGCAAAGCAGTTGCCCACGTAGTTTGCCCGCAGGGGGTCTTTCTCCCCCGGTCCCAGGAGCCGGTGGATCTGCCGCCAGAGGGATGGCACCGCCGGGGCCGTGCGGCGCATGATGGGGTCCATATAGCAGTCGATGAAGTCGATGTCCGGGTACTTCTCCCGCAGGATGCGGTAGACCCGCTTGTAGTTCACGGCGAGGAAGTGGTGGATGCAGCTTGTGAAGATGAGCATGGCCCGGGGCCGGTTCGGAAGCTCCGCGATGATGCGCTCGGTGCCCCGCTGGAGGGCTTCCTCCATGTCCCCCTCCAGGATGTTGTCCTCCCCCACCGTGATGGTGGACAGACGGTCCATGGCCCCCATCTCCGCCGTGGTGAGGACCACGCCCCGCAGACAGCTCGTGGGGCAGACGTAGATTTCATGGGCCTCCGGGACCAGGGTGCCGATGTGGACGATGTTCCACACCCCCCGGACGGGGGAGGCATAGGAAAGGCCGAGATCGGCGTTGTATTCGTACGTTAGCTCGCGGATCGGCTGAAATTCAAGCATGGCGGTCCTCCATGGCAAGCATCCGCTCCGCGAGAGCCCGGATGCCCCGGGCGTAATCGCAGTCCGGATAGGCCTCCATGACGCCCCGGCCGGTGTCCTGGGCGTCGGAGATGTGGTCGTCCCGGGGCAGGTCCGCGATGATCTCCGTTCCCAGCTCCTCCGCGAGAGTCTTGACTTTTTCATATTCATCCGGGACGTTCCGGCGGTTGAGGATCAGCCCGCCGAGACAGGCATATCCCCGCTTGCGGAAATTCTCCACCGCCATGGCGATGTTCGCCGCGGCGTAAATGGACATATTCTCCCCGGAGGTCACAATGAACACCCGGTCAGCATAGCCCTCCCGGATGGGCATGGCAAAACCGCCGCAGACCACGTCCCCCAGAACGTCGTACAGCACAAGGTCCGGCTTCACCACCTCGAACACGTCCCGGTCGTCCAGGGCTTCGAAGGCCGCCGCGATGCCTCGTCCTGCACAGCCGAGGCCCGGCGTCGGACCGCCGGCCTCCGCGCAGACGATGCCCCGGCAGCCCGTGACGATAAGGTCGTCCAAAACCGCGGCGTCCCGCTTCTGCCGGAGGGTGTCGAGCATCGTGGGGATGCGCTCGCCGCCGTGGAGGTACAGCGTGGAATCCGCCTTCGGGTCGCAGCCCACCTGCATCACCTTCATGCCCCGCTCGGCAAAGGCGCAGGACAGCGCCGTGCAGGCGGTGGATTTTCCGATGCCGCCCTTTCCGTACACCGCGAAACGGTACATATCGCCGCCTCCTATAAACAAAAATCTCCGCCGAACGAAAGTTCCGGCAGAGAAGACACCCGCGGGATGTCCCACCCGGGACCCGCGGAAAATATCGGTTGCTCTTCCTGCTCAGAGATGCTTCACAGTCGGACGCCATTATTCTATCAGCCGCGGCGTTTCCTGTCAACCGCTATTCCCGATTCCCATGGAGGCTGTGATGCTGCCGCAGACGCAAAATTTCGTCAAACAATTCACGCTGGCTTAACGTTTCTGTGCTATGATAGAGGCAGTATTCGTCGGACGCATGCGAATGTGCGTCCAAACCAAGGATCGGGAGGTTTGAAAATGAAGAAAATCCTATGTTTCATCGGCGTGCTGGCACTGCTCCTGTCCCTGTCGGCCGGGGCCTTTGCCGCGGAGCCGACGCTGGAGGAGGTCTACGCCATCGCACTGGAGGCCCAGAAGACCGCCCAGAAGGCGGAGGACGCCGTGGCGATCCAGAACGTCATGAGCCGCCACGTCCTCTACCACTGCTACGGCGAGCATCGGGAGGAGATGGAGGAAATCTGGGTACAGGAGCCGGCAAACCAGGCCACCGCCGTCTTCGGCCGGAACCAGGGCTATGAAGTCGGCTACGACTACATCTGGCAGTCCTACGTGGTGGAGCACGACGCCTCGTGGCTCACCAGCGCGACGGAATGGTGCAATGAAAACGGCGTGGACATCAGCGGCATGACGGACGAGGAGATCATCGAGAAATACGGCGGCGTGGGACAGCTTCTGCTCCACGTCATCACCACCGCCATCATCGAGGTGGCGGAGGACGGCCTGACCGCCAAGGGCTACTGGTACACCCCCGGCATGCTGAAGCAGACGGACTTCGACAACGCCGACTCCATGTGGGAGAACTACGGCGCGGACTTCATCAAGGAAAACGGCGAGTGGAAGCTCTGGCATCTGCACATGTATACCGACTTCCAGACGGAATTCGGCACCAGCTTCACCGGCTCCACCTCCAGCGGCGAGCTGGGCGGCGCTCCCGGCACTACGGGCATCGGCACACCGCCGGGAGGCGCCCCGGGCGGAGCGTCCTCGTCCTCCAACGTGGATACCACCGGCTGGATCGGCGGTCAGATCAACCAGTCCACCTACAAACAATGGAGCACCAGCCGCCTGCGCTCGGAGATGGCGAGCTTCCCCATTCCCCTGCCCTACGAGTCCTGGGACTTCTCCGAGGCAAACTACGGCGTGACCATCGAGCAGTATGAATCCCTCGGCATCGACGTAAACGACTGGTACGCGGCACACAGCCAGTCCTAAACCACACAAAATTTTTTACAGGAGGTTCCCATCGTGAAAAAGACCCTGAAAACCATCCTCAGCCTGGCCTGCGTCCTCGCGCTGGTCCTGTCCCTGGGAGTCGTTTCCCTCGCCTACACCGACGAGGAGATCGACGCGAAGTTTGCGGAGCTTCAGCGCTCCCAGGACGCCGTGGAGATTCAGAACATCATGAGCTGGCACGTCATGTACCACTGCTACGGTGAGCACCGCGCCGAGATGGAGAACATCTGGGTGCAGGAGCCGCAGAACCAGGCCACGGCCTCCTTCGGCCAGAACCAGGGCTATTACGTCGGCTACGGCTCCATCTGGGACGCCTACATGACCGGCCATGACCAGAGCTGGCTCAAGAGCGCGAAGAGCTACTGCGAGAAAAACGGCATCGACGTCTCCGACTGGACCGACGAGCAGATTTTGGAGGTCTACGGCGGCGTGGGACAGCTTCTTCTGCACGTCACCACCACGAGCATCATTGAGGTCGCAAAGGACGGCAAGACCGCCAAGGCTTTCTGGTACTCCCCCGGCATGATCATGGAGACGGGCCAGAGCGCCGGCGCCATCTGGGAGGTCTACGGCGCGGACTTCGTGAAGGAGAACGGCGTCTGGAAGATGTGGCATCTGCATATGTTCACGGACTTCGGCGGCAGCTTCTTCGTCTCCCTCGGCAGCGGCTCCGGCGAACCCACTGTGGTGAACGCCCAGGAGGAGTGGAAGGGCGAGGAGGGCAACCAGCTCGTCAAGTCCGGCTCCCTGGAGGTCACGGCGGAGGACGACATCGACGACTCCACCCGGCATGAATACCTCTCCAGCCCCCAGTACACCCAGTTCTCCAACCACCGCCTGCGCTCCGAGATGGAGATTTTCCTCCCCGAGCCCTACGACACCTGGAGCTTTGACGACGGCAACTACGGTCCCACCGCAGAGGAATATGCCGGCCTCGGCATCGATCTGAACGCCTGGTACGCCGCCCAGTAACCCCCGGAAAACGCAAGCAGGACGTCCGCGAGCATCGCAGACGTCCTGTTTTTTTCAGCCCAGGCTCTGGAGGTATTCGTACAGGGGCATGAGAGCGTCGAAGTCCGCGAACACCCGGTCCGCCAGGTCCCGTCCGGGCGGGTCGGGATCGAACCACTCCACCTTGCCGCAGCCGGGATGCCGGGCGTTGTACCAGTCGTACAGCAGCTTTCCGGGATCGCCCTTGGGCTTTTTGTAGATCGGCCGGAAGGGCTCGAAGCCGTCCAGCTTGTTGATCTTCCGCACGATGCGGGAGAGCTTTGCCGGGTTCACGTCGATGGACTGCCGCCAGCGTTCGAGGCTCTCGGCGGGGATGTTCCAGTACCCCACGCCCCAGTCGCAGCAGCGGGCCTCCACGCCGAAATAGAACTGGGGCTCCGCGGCATAGACCCGGCCCGTGCGTCCGATGGAGAACCACATATGGTCGTTCAGCGGTCCCCGTCCGTTCAGGGTCCGGGCATCCCGGTAGATGCGGGAGATGTGGGGAGTGAGCTGCAGATCGGAGTATTTCTCCCCCAGGCGGTCGATGAGCTCCCAGACGAGGGACTTCACCGGACCGTGGAGGCAGCGCTCATACACATCCCGCCGGGCCTCGAACCAGGGCTTTTCGTTGTTCAGGGCAATGCCCCAGAGAAAGTCCGGCAGGTCCTTCGGAAAGCCCTCAAAGGGCGGGATTTTTTCCTTGGCCATGGCAGATCACCAGAGCTGCAGGGCGTTGGCCTGGGCCCGCAGGTCCGCGCGGAAATCGGGATGGGCCACGGAAATGAGCTCCTCCACCCGCTGGCGGACGGATTTGCCCCGGAGCCGAGCCACACCGTATTCCGTCACGACGATGTCCACGATGTTGCGGGGGATGGACACGACGCTGCCTGCCGTGAGCTGGGGAACGATGCGGGAGATGGTCCCGCTTTTCGCGGTGGACTGCAGGGCGATGATGCCCCGTCCGCCCTTGGCGTGGTACGCGCCGTAGGCAAAGTCCCACGCGCCGCCGGTGCCGGAGTACTGCTTGCCGA
>CAYNZM010000044.1:0-15986 GCA_964401725.1 uncultured Oscillospiraceae bacterium | reverse complement strand
GAGCGTTGGCCTCCGGAGCCAAAGGTCGTGGGTTCGAGTCCCGTCATCCGCACCATATGTGGACGTCAAAGTGGAGACCACTGCGACGTCCATTTTTGTTACCGTTCTCCCTGTTGTTCTGGGGGGGTGCGGCGTTTTTTTAGTGACAGCAGCGCCTATTGAACGCGCCGTAGGTATAATAAGATGTTCAATGAGCAAAAGACATATGAAACATGGCTGAAAAGCCGGCCGACGGACGAGGCGCATACGCACGCTTACGAATACTGTGTCCGGGAGGATATCCTTCTAGCCCTCGAATACAACGATCTGGACGATGATTTGGCCAGGGCTCTGCTTGGCAGCACCACGCCGCTCAAGGATGTTTTTCGTTCATACGAAAACACTTCGTCGGATTACATGGAGATCGTGTTCGCCTGCATAGAGAATCAGGCTCGTAATGTGATTCAAAAGCAGAGGGAGATGGAGCAATCCCCTCTGTATCGCAAGAATGCCGCCTATGCCCGTGAGCATAACGAGTGGGATGCTTATGATGTTGCCCCAGGAGGCGAAGGGGAACTTGACGCCGAGGCCGAGGAAGGAGAGCGTGGCCTCGGTGATGAGCGCACCGGAGAACAGGCCCGGCGGGCTGCCGCCGGCGATGGTCACGAGGGGGATGAGCGTGACGAAGAATATGATGACGATGGAGAGCAGGATGCGCTTGAGTATGTATTTGTGCACAGGCATGACCTCCGTTCTTTTTGTTCTTACGAATCCACCGCTGTGTTGGATTATTGGCTCAGGGCGATAGTATTGATGCCGTTCAGCCATCCGTAGAACGGGGTAATATTGGGAACCACGGTATCTATGTCGACACGCTGCGTGCTGAAGATGAACGCGTTCTGACGCTGATACACCGGTATCTCGCAGGCCCAGTCGATGACGGTGTCGAGGCAGGCCTTGTACATCGCCTTGCGGTAGGTCTGGTCTGTGGAGGCACGCGCGTCGAGGATGAGCTGGTTGAGCTTGGGATCGTTGATGCGGTATATATAGTTGGAGCCGCCCGCCGCATTCTCATCGTCGCCGGAGAAGTAGATCTGGTACATGTCGGGATCAGCCGTGGCGCCCCAGGCGGCGGCCCACATCGCGACCTCCTCCGCTTTCAGCGCGGTCCAGAGCTCGGAGGAATTGGTCAGGTCCTTGATAATGAAGTTCATGCCGATGCTCGCCAGGGCGTTGGAGGCCTCGGAGAGGATCATAAACACAGGATGGTTACCGATGCCGTCGGCGGGAATCCAGGCGGTGTACTCCAGGGAAGCGCCCTCGGGAGCGGCGGTGAGCTTGCCGTCCTCGACGGTGTAGCCCGCGGCCTCGAAGAAGCCCAGAGCGGCGTCGAGCGCGGCGGCGTACTTCTCCTCGGCGCTCATGGCGGAGGTGTAGATGTTGTTGCCGTCTACGTCCGTGGAGAAGGCAATCTGGTAGCCGTCGTCGGAGGGCTGCGGGGCGGCCCAGGAGGTGTTGGAGATCGGGTAGTTGATGACGGACGCGTGCACGCCGTAGTAGGAGTCGATCGCCACGTCGCGGTAGACGGACAGGATGGTGGCGAAGGCCTTGCGGAGCGCCTTGGAGGCGTCGGAGCCGGGATCGCCGCCGACGTTCATGACGTTGACGTTCATGCCGATGTAGCCGTAGCCCAGGTTGTCAAAGGCAATGGAGGTGATGACGTCGCCGGTCACCTCGCCGCCGTTCGCGGCCTCAATGGCGGGTACGTTCACCTCGTTGAAGGAGAGGTCGGTGACGTCCACGGCACCGGTGACGACGCCGTTGAGCTTATCGTCGTCAGAGGTGCACTGCAGATAGTTGACGTACTTGGTCGTGGGCGCGCCCTCGAAGTAGAGGTCGTTGGCCTCGAAGTACACGACGCCGTCCTCGAACTTGAGGAACTTGTAGGGGCCGGCGCCCATGGGCTCGGTGGTCTTCGCGCGCACGGAGCTCAGATCGCCCTTCGGGAAGCCGAAGCTGTTGTTCTCATAGTCGTACAGATCGGGATCGCCGTAGTAGTGCAGGGGGGCGATGGGCATGGCGAACAGATAGATGGCGGTGGCGTCCACCTTGGTCAGGACGACGCGGAGGCGGGTGTCATCGATGCGCTGGATGCCGGAGATATTGGGCGCAGCCGCGCTGGTCTCACCAGCGGTGAAGTCGGACAGATCGGGGAAGAGATCGTCGACGGTGGAGCCGGCGTTCTCGGTGTTGATCATGGTCGTCAGGTCGGAGCCATAGGCCTCCTCCAGCGCGGCGGCGAAGGCCTCGATGGTGTTGTCCTCGATGCCGAAACCCCAAGCGCCGGCAGCGCCGATGATGTCGCCTTCGTCGGCATAGGCGTTGTCGACGCAGAAGGCGACGATCTCCTCAGCCAGACCCTGGGTGGCGGCGTCATAGCGGGCCCAGAAGTCGGCCTGCCGCTCCTCGGTGAAGTAGGTGTAATCACCGCCCTCGCGGCCGGCGTCAAAGATGAGGCTCAGCAGCGTGGTGCGATACTCGGCCAGGCCCTCGATGGGCTGGGCGAACAGGGTGGTGCCGTCGTAGGTCGGGTCGCAGTAGGCATACATCGTGAAAATGACGTCGTCGATGGTCAGAGGTTCGCCGTCGGAGAAGACGATGTCGTCCCGCAGGTCGAAGTCATAGTACACCGTGCCGTCCTCGTTCTCGGTGATCTCGCAGTTTGCCGGGCCGTAGTAGGTATACGGCGTGCCGTTATACTCCACAGTCTCGCCGTCCTTCGCGTTCAGAAGAATCGTGCCGGTACGGTCGCTGGGCAGCAGGCTGACCTGTGTGATGGCCCAGACGTCCCGGTCATAGGCCGTATCGGAGAAGAAGGGAGAGAACTTGCTGCTGAAGGGGGAATAGCCCACCACCAGCGGCGTGTTCTCGTCGCGCACGGCAGGCTCGGCAGCCGCGGTGTCGGCAGCGGCGGAAGTCTCGGTCTTGCTGCCGCCGCAGGCGGCCAGCGCAAAGACCATCGCAAGAGCCAGAACAAGCGCAGGGATCTTGTTGAGATTGCTCATTTGGATTTTGTCTTCCTAAAAATGATTTTTTATTCTGTATCGCAAAATGCGAAGAATAAACGCATCACGTCTCCCGGCAGGATCGCCGTGAGGAGAAAGGGCAGGGCGGCGTACACCGCCCGCATAGACGCGGCGTTCGGGATCAGCGCCAGAAAAAACGCCGGCCACCCGGCGGCGATGGCCGTCAGCAGGCGGCGTTTTTCCCGTCCCACGGCCTCTGGGCCATGGATATAGGCGTAGTCCCCGCCGATGCATTCGTAGTCGGACCGGATGCGTCCGCTCGCATCCACAGTTTCGATGAGGCGGCAGTCCCGGATGTATTTTTTCGTGCCATGTTCTGTCTCCGGGCCGGGCTTCGGAAGAATTATTGATGTGCCAATGTAATCTTGAAGAATTCGGTGGCGTTTGCAAGACAGACCGGGACTTCTCTTAAAATATAATGCGGTAAAAAGGCTACGACACCCGGCGCTGGGCGGGCGGGACATGCTCCCTCCACTTCCCGCTGAGGAAATACGGGAACATGACGAGGAAAAAGGCAAAGCCTGCGGCGGCGCTGCCGATCCAGTAACCCCGGATGCCGAGGCCCAGCGTCTCCCCCAGCAGCAGGCACAGCCCCACCCGCATCACCACGCCGTCGAAGATGCCGAGGACGAAGTTCAGCTTGGGAAATCCCATGCCGTTGCACAGGGCGGTGCTGGGTCCCCGCAGGGCCCAGCCGAAGTAGTTCATCACCGCCACGACCACATAGGCATGGCTCATGACGAGGACGGCAGGGTCGCGGTTGAACAGGGAAAACACCTGCTCCGGCCAGAGGATGATACCGGCGGAGAGGACCGCCGCGAAGGCGCAGCCGATGAGAACGGCGTCCCCCAGGACCCGCTGGACCCGATCGAACTTTCGGGCGGCGAAATTCTGGCCCACCATGGTGGCTCCGGCCTGGCTGAGCGCGAGGGTGATGATGCTGGCGACGGTGGAGAGCTTCTGACCGACACCGGTAACCGCGGAGGCCGTGACGCCGCAGGCATTGATGCGGCTCGAGACGAACAGGGCCGAAAAGCTGATGGCACAGACCTGGATAGTCATGGGGATGCCCAGCTTCAAAAGCAGCAGAAGCTCCCGCCGGTCCGGGATGAGGTCCCGGGGAGTGAAGTCGAACCCCAGGCGGTGTCGCCGCCGCCAGAGATACGCCACGGAGGTCAGAAAGCTCACCCCCTGGGCGATAACGGTGGCGAGGGCCGCGCCCATAGGACCCATGCCCCGGCTGACGAGAAGAAGGTCCAGCGCCACGTTCAGCACGGAGGCAATGGCGATGAACATAAGCGGACGCTTCGAGTCCCCCATGCCCCGCAGGATGGCGGAGACCATGGTGTATCCGAAGATGAAAAACAGGCCGACCGTACAGCAGACGGTGTACTGCCGACAGAAATCGACCGCTTCCGCCGGGACGTTCAGCGCGTGCATCCACGCGCCGACGCCGCAGAGGCCCGCGGCGGTCACGGCGAGGCTCAGGCCGAGGATGAAGGTGAACATGACCCCCACCGCCCGGGCCACGGCCCGCCGGTCCCGCAGGCCGATGTACTGGCTGATGAGGACCTGTCCGGCGTTGCAGAAGCCCATGGCAATGAATGTGTAAAGATGCAGGATGTCCGCGCCGACGCTGACGGCGGAAAGCCCTGCCGCGCCCACGAACCGCCCCACCACCGCCATGTCCGTCAGGTTATAGGCGGTCTGCAGAAGGTTCGAGAGCATGAAGGGCCAGGAGAAGGCGAGAAGCTGCCTCGTCACCGGGCCGTCGGTGTAGTCCACGATCATGGTTCTGCCGTCCCGCAAAGCGCTTCGCCTCCTCTCAATTTTGCTGAAATCGACCGTGACAGTCTAGCACATCCCGCGGGAATTCGCAACGATGGGTTTTTGCGATTGCGCGCCGGGACGGTCGGTGGTATAATCAGTCCGGTATATTGTGCAGATTTTACAGATGGAAAGGGAATCTTCATGGCAGTCATCCATATCCTCTCCCCCCATGTGGCGGACATGATCGCCGCCGGCGAGGTGGTGGAGCGTCCCGGGAGCGTCGTTAAGGAGCTCATGGAAAACGCCGCGGACGCCGGCGCGAAGAATATCACCGTCGAGATACGCAACGGCGGCGCGACCTACATCCGCGTGACGGACGACGGCTGCGGCATGGCCCCGGAGGACGCGGGAAACTGCTTCCTGCGCCACGCCACGTCGAAGCTCCGGGACGAAAGCGGCCTCGAGGCCATCGGGACCATGGGCTTCCGGGGCGAGGCCCTGGCCGCCATCTCCGCCGTGAGCCGCATCGAGCTTCGCACCCGCCGGGCCGAGGACGAGGCCGGGACCTATGTCTCCGTCGAGGGCGGGGACATCCAGGACATGCGCCCGGAGGGATGCCCCGTCGGGACGAGCTTCGTCGTGCGGGACCTCTTTTACAATACCCCGGCGCGGCTGAAATTTCTCAAGTCCGACCGGGCCGAGGGGGCGTACTGCGTCCAGCTTGCCCTGCGGGTGGCCCTGGGCCGCCCGGATATCTCCGTGCGCTGTGTGCGGGACGGCAAGGAGGAGTTTTTCACCTCCGGAGACGGTAAGCTCTCCTCCGCGGCCTATGCCCTGCTGGGGCGGGACATCGCGCTGTCCATGCTCCCGGCGGAGGGAGAAAACGAGGGTGTTGCCGTGCGGGGCTTCGTTTCGAGCCCTTCCGCCGGACGGGGAAACCGTGCCATGCAGTTTTTCTTCGTGAACGGACGGGCCGTCAAGTCCGCGTCCCTCCAGGCGGCGGTGGAGCAGGCCTACAAAAACACCCTGCTGGTGGGACGCTTTCCGGCCTGCGTGCTGTATATCGAGCTTCCCCTCGGGGCGGTGGATGTGAACGTCCACCCCACGAAGAGCGAGGTGAAATTTTCCCACGAAAAGCGGGTGTTCGACGCCGTGTATTACGCTGCGCTGAACGCCGTACGGGGAGAGGACCGGACCATGGAGCTGGAGCTCTCCCCCGGGACGAAACAGCGCCTGGAGCCCACCGCCCCGGAAAAACCGGCGGACCTCCCGAAGCCCGCTCCATCCTACACCGCTCCATCCTATGCTCCCCGGACCTCCTACGCGCCGCCGGTCCGCTATGCCGCCGCGCCGAAGCCGGTCTTCCGGGCGGAGGTCCACTCCCCCGTGGCGGTCTATGGCCACGGCGATCCCCGGCCCACGCCTCCCGCGCCGAAGCCGGAGCCCCCCGCCCAGACATCTCTCTTCGCGGACCCGGCGGAGGCCGCCCCGGAGCATCCCGCGGCGCGCCTCGTGGGGGAGGTCATGAAGACCTACATCGTGGCGGAGCGGGGGGACGCCATGCTCCTCATCGACAAGCACGCAGCCCACGAGCGCATGAACTTTGACCGTCTTTTGGCGGCGGGACGGGAAATCCTCTCCCAGACCCTGCTGACGCCGGTGCCCTGGAAGCCCTCCCGGGAGGACCGGGAGGCTGTGGACGAAAACGGCGAGCTGCTTCGGGAGTTGGGCTTCGAGCTGGAGCCCTTCGGGGAGGAGGAGCTTCTCGTCCGGGGCGTGCCGGAGGCGCTGGACCCCGCCGAGACCGTTCCCGCCCTGGAGGAGATCGCGGAGAAGCTCCGCCGGGGCAGCCGGGACCTGCGCCGGGACGACATCCTCCATACCATCGCCTGCAAGGCCGCCATCAAGGCCGGGTGGGACACCGATCCCCGGGAGCTGCAGGTCCTGGTGGACAAAGTCGCCTCCGGGGAGATCAAATACTGCCCCCATGGCCGCCCCGTGGCCATCGAGCTGACAAGAAAAGAGCTGGACCGGCAGTTCAGCCGCATCGTATAAAAGGAGCCTGCCATGAAGATCGAATTTACGGACGAACAACTGGCGCTTCTCAAGGAAGTGCTGGAGGAGTACGGCGAGATGTGCTACCAGGAGATGTTCGACTACAAGCGCGTGGCCGTGGATGCCGAGGAAAAATTCGTCCGGGACGAATACAACGCCCTGGCCGACGCCGAGGAGGACCGCTTCAACCGGGTCAAGGCCCTCTCGGACTACATCGTGAAATACGAGGACCTGATGCGCCATGTATGACCTGGTCGTCATCACCGGCCCCACCGCCACGGGCAAAACGGCCCTGGGGGTGGAGATGGCGCTGGCCTTCTGCGGGGAGGTGGTCTCCGCGGACTCCATGCAGGTCTACCGGGGCATGGACATCGGCACCGCAAAGCCCACGGCGGAGGAGATGCGGGGCGTACCGCATCATCTGATCGACGTGGCGGATCCCCGGGAGGACTTCTCCGCGGCGAAATACGCGGAGCTTGCCTGCGCCGCGGTGGAGGACATCCGCGCCCGGGGAAAGCTCCCCATCGTGGTGGGAGGCACCGGGCTTTACATCGACGGCCTTTTGCGGGGCACGGAGTACGCCCCCGCCCCGGAGGACCCCGACACCCGGGCCCATCTGGAGGCGGAATACGACCGTCTGGGGGGAGACGCCTTCCGGGAAAATCTTCGGGCCGTGGACCCGGACCGGGCGGAGAAGCTGGCTCCCGGGGACAAAAAACGCCTCGTGCGGGCGATGGAGGTCTACGTCCTCACCGGAGAGACGATCACAGCCCACGATGAGCGGACCCAGACCGTCCCGCCCCGGTATGCGGCGCTGAAGCTGGCGCTGGATTATTTGGAGCGGGAGCAGCTCTATGCCCGGATCGACGCGCGGTCGGAGAAGATGTTCGCGGAGGGCCTTGTGGACGAGGTCCGGTCCCTGCTGGAGGACGGCGTTCCCCTGGACGGCACGGCCATGCAGGCCATCGGCTACAAGGAAGTCGCCGCCCATCTGCGGGGGGAGCTGACCCTCCCGGAGACGGTGGAGCTGGTCCAGCGCCGATCCCGGCAATACGCCAAGCGTCAGCTCACCTGGCTCCGCCGGGATGAGAGCCTTTGCTGGCTCCGCTGGAAGGACCGTCCCGATTTTGAAAGCATTCGACCGTTTTCGACGGGTTTCCCCGTCGAAACGCCGTAAAATAGGCGTTGTGCAAGGAATTTGTACAAAATCACTATTTTACGGAGCGGCGGGATATGTTACAATATTATGTAAATCTGCCGGCTCCGGGAGGGACGGCAGTTATGCAGAAACAAAAGGAACTTCAGGACACTTTTCTCAACCAGGCCCGTCGGGACCGCACGCCGGTAACGGTGTTTCTCATGAACGGATTCCAGCTCCGCGGCACGATTCGGGGCTTCGACGCCTTCGTCGTTCTGGTGGACTCCGACGGCAAACAGCAGATGATCTATAAGCACGCCATCTCCACCGTAGCTCCGGTCCGGGCGGTGGCGTTTACGGAGGGACCAGACTGAGTGAACAAATCCAACACCCTCATGAAGATCGTGAGCGCGCTCGTGTTTCTCGCCATGGCGGCGTATCTGGGGTTTTCCCTGGCGGAGCGCGTGATCCATCCCGTGCGGACGGCGCTGGTGGTCACCGCCA
Source organism: uncultured Oscillospiraceae bacterium (assembly GCA_964401725.1). Taxonomy (GTDB): domain Bacteria; phylum Bacillota; class Clostridia; order Oscillospirales; family Oscillospiraceae; genus CAJOIG01. The sequence goes on along the minus strand of CAYNZM010000044.1, from coordinate 7,454 downwards.
CCATGTCGGACTCCGCGCCCATGAGCGGTCTTGTCGTGCGGGACGAGCTGGTCCTGCGGAGCGACGTATCCTACATAAACGTCATCGCCCGGGACGGGGAGCGCATCGCCGCCGGGCAGGCGGTGGCCGTGGCCTATGACTCCGAGGACGCTCTGCGCCGGGCGGAGGAGCTGGCGGACACCGCCCAGGAGATCGAAACCGTGAAAACCGCCCTTGCCGGCGTGCGGACCGCCGCTGCGGGCGATCGGGAAAACTCCATTTTGAGCGCCATGCTGGGCCTCTCCGCCTCCCTGCGGAGCGACGGCCTGCGGGCCATCGACACCCGGCAGAGCACGCTGGAAAGCCTCTTGTTCCGGCGGGAGGTATCCGACGCCACGGAGGATTATCTCGCGGCGCTGGAGGCCAGTTACGCCGAGCTCTCCCGGGGGGCGGCGGAGGAGACCAGCTCCATCCCCGCCAGCCAGAGCGGGACCTACGCGAGCCTCGTGGACGGCTTCGAGGGCGTCAGCCCCGCCTATGTGCAGGACCTCACCCCCAACGAGCTGCGGGAGATCATCGCCGCGGACCGGACGGAGGATGCCGAGGCCATCGGCAAGCTCATCCTATCCTTCGACTGGTACTACGCCGCCATCCTGGACCGGGCGGATGCCGCGCGGCTCCAGGAGGGACAGCGGGTGCGTCTGGCCTTCGGACGGTACTATGGCGACGAGCTGTACGCCCGGGTGACGCATCTCGGCCTGGCAGAGGAGGACGAACGCCTCGTGCTGTTCCGCATGGACCGGGGTCTGACCGACATGCTGGCGGTCCGGGCGGTGGCGGCGGAGCTTATCTACAGCGAGTATACCGGCCTGCGGATCCCCATCGAGGGGCTGTACCGCTATTACGCCGGGTATCTCTCCGAGGAGGACGCGGCCTGCGTCGCCGCGGGGGAGACCCTTACCCTCACCCTGGGGGGCGAAGCCTTCGAGGCAACCTTGACCGACCTCAGCGAGCCCCGGCGCTACGGCGAGCTTCCCGTGGGCGTGGAGGCAGGCAGCGAGCTGGACACCCGCCCGAAGCGGTGTCTTGCGGTGTTCGCCTGGCACTGGGAGCCCGAGGCAGAGGCCCCGGACTTTTCCGCCGGCGGCGGCGCGGTGGATACGGCGGACGGACGCCTGACCCTGCCCGTCACGAACTACTACGACTATGACCCGGAGACGGACCGTCTCTGCGTCTTTACCATGACCGGCCTGCAGGCGGAGCGAAAAAAAGTCGACCTGGTCTACGCCGGGGAGGAATACTGCCTGCTGTCCTCCGAGGGGGACGACGCTCTCCGGGAGGGGAACGAGGTCATTGTGCGGGCGTCGGAGCTGTATAACGGCAAGGTGTTTCACTGAAAGCTATGGACTATTCGATTGAAGACAGGATCGCCATCGTGCGGGAAAATATCGCTAAAGTCTCGGAGGGCCGGGACGTGACCCTCGTGGGCGTCGCCAAGACGAAGCCCGCGGAGCTGGTGCGTCGGGCGGTGGCGGCGGGACTTTCCGTCATCGGGGAGAACTACGTCCAGGAATTCCGGGAAAAATCCGCCGCAGACGCCTACGACGGCGCGGAGGTCCACATCATCGGACGTCTGCAGAAAAACAAGGTAAAATACGTCGCCGGGCAGGTTTCCCTCATCCAGTCCGTGGATTCCCTCGGTCTTCTGGAGGAGATCGCCAAGCGCTCGTCGGCCCGGGGAACGACCCAGGATGTCCTCGTGGAGCTGAACATCGGCGGGGAGGACAGCAAGTCCGGTCTCGACCCTGCGGCCCTGCCGGAGCTCCTCGGCGCGGCGGGAGAGCTTTCCGGCGTGCGGGTGCGGGGCCTCATGGCCATTCCCCCGGCAGAGAATTCCAGCGTTTATTTTCCCCGGATGTATCACCTTTATATTGACAATAAGGCAAAAAAATACGATAATGTCAGCATGGACTTTTTGTCCATGGGTATGTCCGACGACTATGCGGCAGCCATAAAGGAAGGCGCAAACATGATCCGCGTCGGCTCCTTTATCTTTGGCCCTCGAAACTATATCTGAATCCGATTTGACGCAGGAGGCAAACGATGGGTTTTCTTGACGAGCTGAAAAAACTGACCAAGCCCTACGACGAGGACGACGAATTCTTCGACGACGAGGACGAAGCCTTCGACGACGAGCCGACCACGGTCGCCCCGGCGGTCACCGACCGCCGCGATCCCTTTGTGGAGGAGGCTCCCACTCCGGAGCCTCGTACCGCCGCAAAGCGTGACAACAAGGTCATGAGCATCCACACCACCACGGCGGTGCAGGTCGTTCTCTCGAAGCCGGAGCGCTTTGAGCAGGCGGCGGAGATCGCCGATCATCTGCGGGAACGCCGCACGGTGGTCATGAACCTGGAGACCACGAACAAGGACGTGGCCCGGCGTCTTGTGGACTTCCTCTCCGGCGTGGCCTACGCCAACGACGGCAAGATCAAGAAGGTCGCCATCAACACCTACATCATCACGCCCTACAACGTGGACATCATGGGCGACCTCATCGACGAGCTGGAAAACAACGGCGTATACATCTAAAATTTCACGGCGATCGAAGCTGACGATACATAGAAAGGACGTGGGTACGATATGATCACCGCACAGGACATCCGCGAAAAAACCTTCCACAAAGCCGGACGCGGCTACAACATGGACGAGGTGGACGCCTATCTGGAGGAGCTGTCCGCCGAGATCACCGCGGCAGCCAAAGAAAACGCCGCTATGAAGAGCAAGATGAAAGTTCTTGTGGAAAAGGTGGAGGAATACCGCCAGACCGAGGACTCCATGCGCCTCGCGCTGCTCTCCGCCCAGAAGATGGGCTCACAGATCGAGGCCGACGCCCAGAGCAAGGCCGACGCCATCGTGGCCCAGGCCCGGGAGACCGCCGAGCGCCTGACCCGCCGCGCCGCCAGCGGCATCGCCAACGAAGAGGCAAAGCTGGAGGAGGCCCAGAAGGCCACCGCGAAATTCTTCGACCACATGCGCACCGTCTGCGAAAAGCAGATCGAGTTTTACGACAAGCTCAGCAGGATGCAGCTTGTGAGCGCGGATGAGCCCGAAGCTCCCGCTCCGGCCCCGGAGACCGAGGTGGACCGCACCGTCCGCAGCATCGAGACCTCCGTGGAGGACGCCGTGCTGGACGAGCCCGAAGATGTCGCCGTGGACACGGAGCCTCCCGTGGAGGAGGAAGAACCCACCCGCCGCTTTGGGGCTGATCTCCCCGCGCGGAAAAAACGCACCTTCGACGAATTCCGGTTCGACGACAACATCTGATCCATCCAAACCGAGCTGGGCGGAGCGATAAAGCTCCGCCTTGCCAGCTATATACAGGAGACAAAACACCCATGGACTACAACGCCACCGTAAACCTCCCGAAGACCGATTTCCCCATGCGCGCGGGCCTGCCGAAGCGCGAGCCGGAGATGCTCGCGGACTGGGAGGCGCTGGACCTCTACCGCGAGATCCTCAAAAAGAACGAGGGAAAACCTCCGTTCATCCTGCACGACGGACCTCCGTTTTCCAACGGCAACATCCACATGGGCACCGGCCTCAATAAGTGCCTCAAGGACTTCATCGTCCGCTACAAGAGCATGTCCGGCTTCAACGCCCCCTACACCCCCGGCTGGGACAACCACGGCATGCCCATCGAGTCCGCCATCATCAAGGAGCAGAAGCTCAACCACAAGGCCATGAGCACCTCCGAGTTCCGCACGGCCTGCCAGAACTACGCCGAGCATTACCTGGACGTGCAGCGCCAGAGCTTCAAGCGCCTCGGCGTCCTGGGCGACTGGGACCACCCCTATAAGACCATGGAGCCCCGGTTCGAGGCCGAGGAGGTTAAGGTCTTCGGCAGGATGTATGAAAAAGGCTACATCTACAAGGGCAAAAAGCCCGTGTACTGGTGCCCGAAGGACGAAACCGCTCTCGCAGAAGCGGAGATCGAATACTCCGAGGACGAGTGCCAGTCCATCTATGTGAAGTTCAAGGTGGTCGACGACCACGAAAGGCTCGGGAAGTTCTGCGATCTCGACGAGCTCTATTTCGTCATCTGGACCACCACCACCTGGACCATCCCCGGCAACCAGGCCATCTGCCTGAACGGCGACCTGGACTACGTCCTCGCGAAGCAGCCCAACGGCGAGGTTTACATCCTCGCCCGGGGCCGCATGGAGGAGGTCGAGCGCGTCACGGGCCTCACCTTCGAGGTCCTCGCGGAGCTGAAGGGCTCCGACTTCGAGCTCATGACCGCAAAGCATCCCCTCTTTGACCGGGAGAGCGTCGTCATCCTGGGCGACCACGTCACCCTGGACGCCGGCACCGGCTGCGTCCACACCGCCCCCGGCCACGGCCAGGAGGACTACGAGGTCTGCCGGAAGTACGACGCCTCCGGCAGGACCAACATCGGCATCCTCGTCCCCGTGGATGACAGCGGCCGCATGAACGAGCTGGCCGGACCCTACCAGGGCCTCAAGACCGACGACGCGAACCAGAAGATCTTCGCGGACCTGCTGTACTGCGGAGCGCTTCTGGCCAGCGAGACCATCCAGCACCAATACGCCCACTGCTGGCGCTGCCACAGCCCCATCCTCTACCGCGCCACGGACCAGTGGTTCTGCTCCGTGGACGCCTTCAAGGAGGACGCCGTCCGGGCCGCCCGGAAGGTCAAGTGGAACCCTGAGTGGGGCGGCGACCGCATGGAGAGCATGATCCGGGAACGCGCCGACTGGTGCATCAGCCGCCAGCGCCGCTGGGGTCTGCCCATCCCGGTGTTCTACTGCGGCGACTGCGGCAAGCCCGTCTGCACGCCCGAGACCATCGCCTCCGTTTCGAAGATTTTCGGTGAACAGGGCTCCAACGCCTGGTTCGACCTGGATACGGCAGAGCTTCTGCCGGAGGATTTCGCCTGCCCCCACTGCGGCGGCAAGGTCACCGAAAAGGAGACCGACACCCTGGACGGCTGGTTCGACTCCGGCTCCACCCACATCGCTTCCATGGAACTGGACGCTCCCGCCACCTGGCCCGCGGACCTCTATCTCGAGGGCGGCGACCAGTTCCGGGGCTGGTTCCAGTCGAGCCTTCTCACCGCCGTCGCCGTGAAGGGCGACGCGCCGTACCGCAGCGTCCTCTGCCACGGCTGGACCGTGGATGGCGAGGGCCGCGCCATGCACAAGAGCCTGGGTAACGGCATCGCGCCGGAGGACATCATCAAGAAATACGGCGCGGACCTCTGCCGGCTCTGGGCTGCCAGCGCGGATTTCCGCCTGGATATGCGCGCCTCCGACGCCATCTTCAAGCAGCTCTCCGATAAATACCTCAAGATCCGCAACACCGCCCGGTTCATCCTCGGCAACCTGGACGACTTCGATCCCAACAAGGATCAGACGGCGCTGGACGCCATGCTCCCGCCCGACCGCTGGGCCCTGGCCCGGTGCGCGGCGCTGGTGGAAAAGTGCCTCGCGTCGTATGAAAAATATGAATTCTGGCAGGTGACCTACGCCATCCACAACTTCTGCGTGGTGGATATGTCGAACATCTACCTCGACATCGTGAAGGACCGGCTCTACTGCGAGGCCCGGGGCAGCCTGCCCCGCCAGAGCGCCCAGACCGCCATGTGGCTCATTCTGGACGCCATGGTCCGGCTGCTGGCCCCCATCCTGGCCTTCACCTCCAATGAGATCTGGCTTTCCATGCCCCATCTCGCCGGACAGGACGCCCGGCACGTGATGCTGAACGACATGCCCGCGGTGGAGGAGGCCTGGAAGCTCTCCGAGGAGGACGAGCTCTTCTGGGCGGACAGCCTGCGCCTGCGCTCCGACGTGAACAAGGCCCTGGAGCTTGCCCGGGCCGAGAAGGTCATCGGCAAGCCCCTGGAGGCGAAGGTCACGATCCATGTGGCTCCCGAGGCGAAGGAGGTCATGGACCGGGTGAAGAAGCAGCACCTGGAGGCGCTGCTCATCGTGTCCGAGGCCGAGCTGAAGGACGGCGCCGGCGAGGGCTGGGCTGGCACGGAGCTTCCCGGCGTCACCGTGGAGGTGGCTCCCTCCGAAGCACCGAAATGCCCCCGCTGCTGGACCCACAGCACCACCGTCGGTCAGGATGCCGATCATCCCGAGCTCTGCGCCCGCTGCGCCCGCGCGCTGAAATTCAAAGCGGAGTGACCCCCGAAGGGAGGAATCCTCTATGATCTACGCCATCGCCGTCGTGCTGGTCCTCATCGCCGACCAGGCCGTGAAGTTCTACACGACGAAAAACATCCTGCTGAACGCCGTCGGACCCGACTGCGTGAAGCTCATCGACGGCGTCGTCCACATGACGAACGTACACAACTACGGCGCGGCCTTCGGAATCTTCCAGAACGCCCGCTGGCCGCTGACGATCCTGTCCATCGCCTTTGTCATCGCCATCATCGTGCTCATTAACCGCGAGATCATCCACACCAGGACCGGACGCTGGCTCGCGGTGCTGGTGGTGGCCGGCGCCCTGGGCAACTGCATCGACCGCCTGCTGTACGGCTATGTGGTGGATATGTTCGAGGTGGAGTTTTTCAGCTTCGCCGTGTTCAACGTGGCGGACATTTTCATCACCGTCTGCGGCATCCTGTTCTGCGTCCATCTCCTGCTCCACAACGAGCCGGAGGCGGTCCGGGAGGCGAACGAGCCGGAGTTCATGCGCCGCCGCCGGGAGGCAAAGGCCGCCGCCGAGGCGAACGATCCCTACGCCGCCATCCCCAAGCGGGGCGAGCATCACACCCTGGCGGAGGACCTGGCCCCGGAGGACCCGGACGACCTCTTTGCCGAGTGGAGCTTTGGGGACACCGTATCGGAGCCGGAACCGGAGCCGGTCGAGGCGCCGGAGAACCTTCAGGAGCCTGTAGAGGAACCGCTCCCGGAGGACGACGGGCCGGAGCCTGTGGAGTACTCCCTGGACGACATCCTCTCCGAGTTCGGAGACTTCTAAGCATGGAACATACCATAACCATTACGGCACAGGAGGGCGGCGATCGGATCGACGCCCTCCTCGCCCGTTCCGAGGCCGTCCGCAGCCGCAATGCCGCCGTGCAGCTTATCGAGCGGGGACTTGTGACCCTGCAGGGTCAGCCGGTCAAAAAGAACTACCGCACCGCCGCCGGGGATGTGTTCGCTGTGGTCCTGCCGGAAGCGGAGGAATCGGCCATTGCCCCTCAGGACATCCCCCTGGACGTGGTGTTCGAGGACGGGGACGTGATCGTCGTGAACAAGCCCCGGGGCCTTGTGGTGCATCCCGCCCCGGGACACCCGGACGGGACCCTGGCGAACGCTCTGCTGTCCCACTGCGGGGACAGCCTTTCCGGCATCGGCGGCGAGCGTCGGCCCGGCATCGTCCACCGCATCGACAAAGACACCAGCGGACTTCTCATCGCGGCGAAAAACGACATGGCCCAC